>JAHCKV010000750.1 GCA_026125595.1 Burkholderiales bacterium
CGCCCTCGCGCAGGATCTCGCGCCGCAGCGCCCACACGCGCGCCACCGTTTCCGACAGCGCCCGCAGCCGCGGCACGATTTCCGGGCCGGGATCGGCGAGCACCGGTCCGTCCACACTCGTTTCCGGCCGGGCCGCCGCGCCGAGCCGCAGCAGATCGTGGTGGATACGCAGCAGCGTGGTGCCGCTCGGAAAGCTGTCCGGATCGGGCAGCACGTGGCCGACGTGATCGAGACTGTCGCCGATGCGTTCGCGGGCCTCGTACATCGCCGCGATGTCCGCCACGGTGAACTGCGGCCGGAACTCCGCGCCGGTACCCAGCATGTCCGGGATCCATTCGAACGTTCCCAGCGCCTGCGCGACGGATTCGGCGGCGTGGGTTGTGGGCACGGCTTCGCCGTCCAGTACGATCGGATCGAGCTCGCGGCGGGCGAGTCGCAGCAAGGTCGCGTCGATTTCCGCGAGCCGCGCGTGCAGCGCATCGAGCCGGAATCCGAGGCGTTCGACGTGCTCGCCGACGCTCTCCGGATCGATGCTCTGGACTTCCTTCGCGATGACTTCGATCGCGGTCTCGAACTGCTCGCTCTCCGCCTGCTCCTCGCCCAGCAGCGTGATCGCGAGCGGCCGCAACGGCGCCGGCAGTTGCTCGCGCAGCACCGTCAGCGCCGGATCCTTCATCGACGTGACCAGCACGCGCTGGCCCTGCGCGAGACAGTGACAGATCAGGTTGGCGATCGTGTGGGTCTTGCCGGTGCCGGGTGGACCCTGCACCGCGACGCCGTCGTGCATGTCGAGCAACTGGACGATGCGCACCTGCTCGTCGTTGTAGGGCTTCGGCAAACACAGGTCGCGCGGCTTGCCGACGGCATCCGGAGCCGCGGCGCCGCCCTCGCCGCTCAACCCCCGGTAGCGCGGCAGCATCGAGGCCGGCCGGTCCGACGACGGTTCGGTGACCAGTGCGGCCACCGCGGGCGGCAGCCGGATGTCATCGTGGCCCGCGAGCTGTTCGGCGAACCGGTCGAGATCTTCGACGACGGCGCCACCGCCCCGCGGTCGTGCGAACAACACCCAGCCCGGCGTGAAGCGCAGTTGTTCCGGTTCGGGGCGTTCCGCCGCCGCGGGATCGAGCACCGGGCGGAACCGCTCGGCCAGCGCGAGGAAGGCGTCCGGCGTGAACGGTGACAGATCGCCATGGGAGGACTGAATCTCGCGCCGCACTTCCGCTTCGAGGGCTGCGAGCGCCGGATTCTCGGCCGGATCGAAGGCATCGAGCTCGATCCGCGGGTCGTTGCTGCGCGGCGTGATCTCCGCAGTGCCGGTGGCCGCGTGGAAGCGCAGATCGACCGCCTGCGTCAGCAGCGGGTAGGCCTGGGCCTGATCACCGTGCCGGCGCACGCCGATCGCAAAGCCCCAGACCAGTTCGATGCCGCCGTCACCCATCGCGCCGCTCAGTTCCTGCTCCAGCGTCATGAGCCACATGTAGAGCCGCGCGTGCCGGCGCCGCCGGCGTTCCGCGTCGGCCCACGGGCGCC
>JAHCKV010000751.1 GCA_026125595.1 Burkholderiales bacterium
TGTTGCGGAGCGTCGATGCCGTCCGCCGGCAGGGTACCCTCAGATATCCAGATCCACCCACAGCGCCGCGTGATCGGACGCGGCGTCCTTGTCGCTCTTCATCGTCGGCAGGTGGGGAAACAGCGTGCCGTTCTTGCCACCCCAGACACCGCGACGTTCGATGCCGGCGGCCGTGACTTTCTTTGCGAGCTTGGGCGACAGCAGGATGTAGTCGAACTTGCCGGATTTCGTGCCGTTGCCATAGGTGCCCGGGCGACCGTCGCCGACGAAGGTCTTGTGGGCCATCACGTCGATCAGCTTCGGACTCTTGCCGAGCAGCGGCGTGAGCGGCGCGCCGTCGGGAACTTCGTTGAGATCGCCGGCGATGACGATGTGCTCGTATCCGTCCTGGATGCGGCGGTCGTAGATTTCCCGCGTACGTCGGGCCTGGCGCAATCGCTTCGCGTTCGACGACGCGGTGCTGCCGTAGCCCTTGGACTTGAAATGGTTGATCAGCACGAGCAGCCGTCCACCCTTGGGAGTGGCGATCTCGTACTCCGCGCAGTCCCGGCTGAAGACGATGCCGGTGGCGTCCCGTGCGTCCACATGGCTCAGCATGCGCACGATGTCGAAGCCGGCCCGGGTCAGGATGCCGACGTCGATGCCGCGCTCGTCGTTGCCGTCGATCAGCATCACGTGTTCGAAACGCTGGGTGCCGACGCTCGGAATCACGTCGTCGTTGAAGCGTTTCAGCCCGATGCGATCTTCCGCCTCGACCACGCACAACACATCGGCCTGCAGCAATCCGATCACGCGGGCGGTGTTTTCCGTGGCGGCTTCCTTGACCGGTTCGCGCTGCAGTTCGAACCAGCCGATCCAGTCGGTGCGTCCGCCGACGGCGATCTCGGCCGGCTTGCCCCGCGGCCGCGCGATCAGCTTGCGGCGGATGTCGCGCAGCCGGATGAACCGACTCTCGCCCTGGGTCAGCAGGCCCTTGTGGCGGCCCATGATCGCCAGCAGTTCGGCCTTGATGGCCGGTGTGTAGACGGTTTCCTGGATCAGCGTGTTCAGGCGCTCGAAATCCTCGAGCACCGGCCGGCCTTCGGCCCAGGTGTCCAGGTTCAATGCGCGCGCGCGCTCGAACATGTTCTCGACGTTGAACGTGGCCAGTCGCATGTCAGTGCTCCTTCCGGGCGGGGCGGCGGGAGGATCCCGTCATCACCACCCAGTTTCCCACGACGCACAGGATCATTCCGAGCCACGTGGCGGCGGTCCAGCGATAGCCTTCGAATGCGGACGACAGGGCCAGCGCGGCAATCGGCACCATCACGCCGACGTAGCTGGCCCGGGCGGCGCCGATGCGTTCGATGACGACAAGGTAGCAGCCGAACGCGACCACGGAGCCCAGCAGCGCCAGGTAGAGCCATGCGCCCAGATAGTGCGGTGCGACCGAGAACCGAAGCGGTTCCCCGGTCAGCAGCGCCAGCAGCAGGCAGCCGAGAGCGCCGTAGCCAAGGACACATTCGAGCGCCTGCCAATCCCAGATGCGG
>JAHCKV010000752.1 GCA_026125595.1 Burkholderiales bacterium
AATTGAGCCAACTCAAAGGCGCTCAGTGGACCGTTCTCACGGAGCGGATGAATGCGGACGAAACGAAGAAGGCCGTGTTCTTGCCTGCGGTCCTCTACCACCGCGAGCATTGCCGCGACGAGTCCAACAAGAAATAACGAGCGAATCGCCACAGGAATCGTGGCGGGCGATGTCGACTGTAGTCCGGGCGCTGCAACCCCTGCCCACTTGCGTGGGATCCTGATCCCGCCGCGACGGGCCCCTTACGTCGCTACGCGCCGCTCCGCATTGCACGCACCCTGACGCCGACCACGACCGCGCCGAGTGCCATCAGCAGCCAGGTCGTCGGCTCCGGAACCGCTTGCAACATCGCATTTCCGAGCAGCCCATGGGCCGCCGCCGTGGGATGGATGCCGTCCCAGAAGAGATAGGAAGACGGGCTGCCGCACACTGAACCGCCACCCGTGAAACCGACATCGTCGCCGGTGTAGCAGCGGTCGGCAACATTCGAGAAGCCGTAGGCCGCGGCGTTGCCGACGACGTCCTCGAAGAAGCCGTAGGTGTCGAAGCGGTAGAGCTGTGCGTCCGGATGCATGGCCTCGAAGTTGTCGAGCAGCAGGTCCAACTGGGCGTTGTACGCCTGCACCGCACCGGCCACCATGGCCAACGCGACGGGGTTGCCGCCGGTGGCTTCGTTGACCCGCGGTGTCCGCGCGATGTTCGCGACGTTGGGCACGAGGAAACTTCTCGCGCCGTCGACGTACAGTTGGCCGAGCGCGGTGCCGATGTCGAACAGCGTCCCGGCGATGTCGGGAATCGGTTGGCCGTTCACGTCGGTCGTGCGTCCGCCGACGATGTCCTGCAGGTTGTTCGAACCACCCCACAGCACGTGCAGCGCACCGGCATCGGCCGCGTGCGTGCTGGTGTATGTGTCCACCTGCGCGAGGATTCCCTGGAACGGCGCGCCGAACAGCTGGTAGCGGGTACGGGCACCGCCGTAGGCGTAGTTGCCACCCCCGCGCAGGGAGGCGGTGGCATCGAGCCCAAGACCCGCTGCGAGGACGTCCGCATACAGCAGTCCGTTGCTCGCGCGACCCTCGGCGTCGTAGGGCGCGCCTGGAATCACGTCCGGCTGACCCGGCAGCTTGGGCAGGCCGGCATAGGCCGTCTGCACGTTGCCGGTGTC
This sequence comes from Burkholderiales bacterium, assembly GCA_026125595.1. Taxonomy (GTDB): domain Bacteria; phylum Pseudomonadota; class Gammaproteobacteria; order Burkholderiales. The sequence continues at coordinate 1,166 of JAHCKV010000752.1, forward strand.
CGTCAGACTGTCACCGAAGAAGTAGATGCCGGTGAATGCGCCTGCTTGCGCCGGCAACGACAACGCGGTCAGCACCGCCAGTCCGGCGACGGAATGCGAAACGGCTTTCGACAACCGCGGGAGGTGCATGGTCGTTCTCCGGTGGACTGCGTCGCGTGGGTGGTCGGCTCAAGAGACCGAGTCGGTCCGCGGCCGGATTCTTACGCCGGAGTCATGCGCGACGCAACCTGCCGGGATTTCCGCCGGGCCGCGGGACCGGTTGTCCCCGATCATGACGATCGGGTTGCTTCCGTGCGGCGGCGAATCGGGCACGCAGCCTCGTTCGACCCGGCACGACGGCCCTGACGCCGGCCTGGAAGGA
>JAHCKV010000753.1 GCA_026125595.1 Burkholderiales bacterium
ACGATCAGGAAGTAGCCGGGAAATCCCATCTGGATGATCGTGCGGATCTCGAACTCGAGGCGCTCCGTGTAGCGCGGGCGCTCGGTTTCCCGCACGCCGGCATCGGGGTACAGCGTTTCGAGCCGCTGCTCCAACCCGGCGAACGCCTGCTGCCCCAGATAGTCGTCGAGGCCGACACCTTCGGGCGTCGGAAACAACGGCAGGCGGCTCTTGCCGAGTTCGACGACGAGATTGCAGCGACGCGCAATCTCCACCGCGTTCTGCAGCGCCTGCGGCAGATCGGCGAACAGCTCGACCATCTCGTCCTGCGTACGGAAGTACTGCTGCGGCGTGAAGCGTTTCGGCCGTCGCTGATCGGACAGCACGTGCCCTTCGGCGATGCAGACGCGGGCTTCGTGGGCGGTGAACTGGTCTTCGGTCAGGAACTGCACCGGATGGGTCGCGACGGGCGGCACTCGCAACCGCGACGCGATGCGCAGCAGGCCTGCTTCACACGTCTGCGCATCCGGATGGCCGGCGCGCTGCAGTTCGATGTAGAAACGATCCGGAAAACTGGACATCCAGTCCCGCGTCAACGCTTCGGCGCGCGCTTCGTTGCCGGCCAGCAGCGCCTGCGCGATGTCGCCCTGATGCCCGCCCGACAACGCGATCAGGCCGTCGGTGCCTTCGTCGCGGAACCAGTCACGGCGCAGCTCGGCACGGCCCCGGTGCTGATTCTCGCGATAGCCACGCGTGAGCCAGCGGCACAGGCGCAGATAGCCGTCGCGGTTCTGCACCAGCAGCAGCGCGCGCGTCGGCTTGTCGCGATCGTCGTCGTTGGACAACCAGACGTCGCAACCGACCACCGGCTTGATGCCAGCACTGCGCGCGGCCTGGTAGAACTTCACCATTCCGAACAGATTGCCGAGATCGGTCAGCGCCAGCGCGGGCATGCCGTCGGCGCGCGCGCGCGCCACGGCCTCGTCGATCCGGACGACGCCGTCGACGATGGTGTACTCGCTGTGCAGCCGCAAGTGGACGAAACGGGGTTCGGGCATGGCGGGACTCGGGACGATCCGGCCGATTCTAGCGGCGCCCGGTGGTCCCACGAAAAGTTGCCGTAGTCACCGGCACTTGGCGCGCATCAGAACCCGTTCCGCCGGACACTTGTCTATCATCTCGTCACTTTCACCCCATCGAGGGTTGCCATGGACGTCCCACGGATCGGTTCGACGTTGCTGCTGCCGCTGCTGTTGGTTGCCGGTGGCTGGGCGGCCGCGCAGCAGGTCTACAAGCACGTGATGCCCGACGGCCGCGTGATCTACTCCGACCAACCCATCAAGGGCGCGGACAAGACCAAGACCGTCGACGTGCCACCACCACCGAGCGAAGCCGAACGCGCCGCCGCCGCGCAACGGGCACAGCAGCAGAACAAGGCCCGCGACGATCTGCAGGAACGCCTCGATCAACGCCGCAAGACCCTCGACGAAGCAGACGCGGCGGTGCAGGCAGCCCGGCGCGATCTCGCGGACGCCGAGGC
>JAHCKV010000754.1 GCA_026125595.1 Burkholderiales bacterium
CGCGCACCTGCGCCGCGGTCTGCGTGGCGGTATCCGTGCTGTTGCCTTCCCGCAGCACCAGTTGCAGTCGCGCCACCTGAATCTTCAGGAATGCGAGGGACTGCGCCAGCGAATCGTGCAGTTCGCGCGCGATCGCGGCGCGCTCTTCGAGCAGCGCACCGCGCCGTTCCTCCTGGCCGCGACTGACGCTGGACAGTGCCAGCGCGATCAGCAACGCGGCGGTCTGCGCGAGCCGCACATCCAGCTCCGCGAACACGCCGGGCCCGGGCGCGGTCACCGCGAGCACCGCGATCGGTTGCGCCTCCCGCCGCAGCGACACGACGAGGCACCGCACACCGCGTCCGTCCGGCATCCGGTCGACCCGCTGACTGACGCCGGCACCGATGGCCCACGCACCTTCGTCCAGCAGCGTCGGTGGCACCTCGCCGGTACACAGCAGCGCCTGACAGCGCAGCGCAGCGCGACTATCCGGCGACAGTCGCAGGCCAGCGGAATCGACACCGAGCGTATCGGCCAGCAGATGCAGGCTCTTGCGCAGGGTCAGCTCCGACGGCGCGGACGTCGCGAGCAATTCGGCGATGCGCTGCAGGCGCTCGAACGCGAGCCGGCCGTGCAGTTGCAGGCCCTCGCCTTCGTCGGGAATGGAAGCCGGCGCGCGATCCGAAACGGTCGGCGCCGCCGGTACGCACCGCGATTCCTCAGCCATGCGGGCAAGACGACGTCGCGCATCGCGGATCAGCATCGCACCGGACAGCACCACGAGACCGAGACTGACGAACGCCAGTGACATCCACAGCGCATCGCCGCTCCACGGAACCGCGTTTCCGACCGCCCCGGGATCGGGCCTTGCTGGTTCAAATCGTGGGAGACTCACCAGCAACGGCAACGTCGCCGCCATCACCATCACACCCACATGCGCGCAGACATCGCGAAACGGCGCCAATGCCGATGCACTGATCTCACGGGGGACGGCGTGTGACATCGTATGGTCGGGTTGCATGGGCCCTGCTGATGGCGTTGGCCGTGGTGGCGGGACTATGGCGCGGTGGCTGGTCGATCGTGTGGATACCGGCACTGCTGTTGGTCGCAGCGCTCGCGTACCGCGCGATGATTCGGCGATGGGAACGCGAACCGCTGGTGACATTCCCCAATCTGGTGCGCCCGGGCGTCGATACGCCGCACCACGGTGCCACCGAACCCCCGTCTTCGATGCCCATCCCGTCGAATCCGCCACCGCAAGCGACCCGACCGGCGAACCGGAAGAAGCCGCTCGAAACGGAGCTGTCGCAGTTGCAGGTCGAGTCCCATGGGGCGATGGCGCGATTCGACACGGAAGAACATCCCGACGGCGGTCGTCCACGCGGGACCGATTTCGCCGCATTGATCGACACACTCGAGCAAGTGGTGTTCCAACTGGATCGCGACGGCGTGCTGCGTACGGTAAGCGCTGCGTGGACCCGGCTCGCGGGACAGGATCCGGACGATGTGATCGGGCAGACGCTCGTCGGCCATCT
>JAHCKV010000076.1 GCA_026125595.1 Burkholderiales bacterium
CCGATCGGCGGGAGCGGCGAGCGCCGCCGCATAGGCGACGAGACTCTGCGTGACGACGGCCAGCACGCCGACCACCGTCATCGCGATCAACAGTACGGTGCCGCTCGTCGCGAAGCCCACGGCGGCGAGCGCCAGCGCGGACAACACGGACTGACCGACGATCAGCCGGCGCCGATTCCACAGATCGCCGAGTGGCACGAGCAGCAGCAGCCCTGCGCCGTAGCCGATCTGCGTGACCGTGACAACGAGACCGAGCGCCGCGGCCGGAATGCCGAAATCGGCAGCCATCAGATCGAGCAGCGGCTGCGCGTAGTAGACGCTCGCCACGGCGAGACCGCCGGCGATTGCGAACAGCCAGGCCCCTGCCCGGGACAGGGTCGGATCGGCGTCCGTGGCATTGCGGGTCGGCATCGGCGGGCTCCGGAGCTTGTGATCGCGTGGTTGCTTCGTGAAACCAGTGTCCAGACTACCCATTCCGGTTTTATGATGCAACCACTTTCCACTGCCACCCGAGGTCGACATGGTCGGACGCACGACGTTCGAGAGCGCCGAGTGCCCAGTGGCGCGGTCGCTGGACGCCATCGGTGACAGCTGGTCGCTGCTGATCGTGCGCGACGCGTTCGACGGGTTGCGCCGGTTCGGCGAGTTCCAGAAGAGCCTGGGCATGGCCAAGAACATTCTCGCCGCGCGGCTGCGCAACCTCGTCGCCCACGGGATTCTCGAGACCGTGCCGGCGTCCGACGGCAGCGTCTATCTGGAGTACGCGCTGACGCCGAAGGGCCGCGCACTGTTTCCGGTGATCGTCGGACTGCGGCAGTGGGGCGAGGACCACTTCTTCGAGCCGCGGGAAGCGCATTCGATGCTGGTCGACACGGACGGCGGGCGGCCCCTCGCCCGGCTTCAACCGCGGGCCGCGGACGGCCGCATCGTCGGCCCGGACGACACCGTCGTCCGGAAAGTGGCGGATCTGCCGGCGCGCGCCGGCCGACGCAAGCGGTAACGCGGCGCTGCCGCCAACCGGCGTATGCTCTGCCCGCTCTTTGCGGTGCAGGCCGGCGCTACCCGTCGGGCATGACGCGACGTTGCAGCGAGGGCGGGAGACCGGCGTTTCGGTTCGTCATCGGTACACCTCGATGGCGAATCGCTTCGGGTCATGCGCAGGCCGGTGCATCGTGACCGGCCGCGACGGCGCACGACCCGACTCGAACGGGGGTCGAGCACATGCCGCGCAAACGCATCCAGGGGTCGTTCGACTACGACCCGCCGGGGTTCAGCGCCGATCAACTGCGGCGCGCCTTCGCCAACCGGCTGTACTTCTCCGTCGGCAAAGACACGCTGACGGCCACCGACCGCGACTGGTTCCAGGCGGCCGCCCTGGTCACCCGCGAACAGTTGATGGAACGGTGGATGCGCACCATGCGCAGCTACTACGACCACGACGTGAAGCGCGTGTACTACCTGTCGCTGGAGTTCCTGATCGGGCGCGTGTTGAACAACAGCCTGCTCAACCTCGGCTTGTACCACCGCTTCGACGACATGCTCGACGATCTCGGTCTCGACGCCGAGCAGATCGAGCGGCAGGAGCCGGACGCCGCCCTCGGCAATGGCGGTCTCGGACGATTGGCGGCCTGCTTCCTGGATTCGATGGCGACGCTGCGACTGCCGGGCTACGGCTACGGCATCCGCTACGACTACGGCATGTTCACGCAGAAGGTCCAGGATGGCGTGCAGATCGAGCACCCGGACAACTGGCTGCGCTACGGCAACCCGTGGGAGTTCCCACGGCCGGAAGTGCTGTATCAGGTGAAGTTCCACGGTCGCTCGGTGGCGTACACGAACGAGCACGGCCAGCTCTCCCACCAGTGGATCGACACCGACGACGTGATGGCGATGGCGTACGACACGCCGATTCCGGGCTACGGCTCCGACACCGTCAACAACATGCGGCTGTGGTCGGCGAAGGCGTCGCGGGATTTCGACCTGCGACTGTTCAACGAAGGCGACTACATCCGGGCGGTCGAGAACAAGACCGCATCCGAGAACCTGTCGAAGGTGCTGTACCCCAGCGACAGCACGCAGTCCGGCCGCGAACTTCGGTTGAAGCAGCAGTACTTCTTCGTCAGCGCGTCGCTGCAGGACATCCTGTTCCGGTATCGCAAGTACCACCCGACGTTCACGGCGCTGCCGGACAAGGTGGCGATCCAGCTGAACGACACGCATCCGTCGCTGGCCATCGCCGAACTGATGCGCACGCTGGTGGACGTGCACATGCTCGAATGGGACGAAGCGTGGGATCTCACGGTGCGCACGTTCGCGTACACGAACCACACACTGCTGCCCGAGGCGCTGGAGACGTGGCCGGTACCGCTGATGCAGGCCGTGCTGCCGCGGCATCTGCGGATCATCTACGAGATCAACCATCGCTTCCTGCAGCACGTGCGGCGACTCGTGCCCGGCGATGTCGACCTGCTGCGCCGCGTGTCGCTGATCGACGAGCACGGCGACAAGCGCGTGCGGATGGCGCACCTCGCCATCGTCGGCAGCCATCGCGTGAACGGCGTCGCAGCGCTGCACACGCAGTTGATGAAGGAGACCATCTTCCGCGACTTCGACCGACTGTTTCCGGACCGGATCATCAGCATCACCAACGGCATCACGCCGCGGCGCTGGCTGAACCAGGCGAACCCGGCGCTCGCAGCCCTGATCACGGCACAGATCGGCAACGGCTGGCAGACCGATCTGGCACGGCTCGAGGGGCTGGGCCGCTTCGCCGGCGATGCCGGATTCCAGGCGACATTCGTTGCGGTGAAGCACGCCAACAAGGAAGCACTGGCACGGGTGGTCCGGATGCGGCTCGGCATCGAGCTCAACGTGCAGTCGCTGTTCGACGTGCAGGTGAAGCGCATTCACGAATACAAGCGGCAGTTGCTGAACGTGCTGCACGTCGTGACGCTGTACCGACGCCTGATCGATGGTCGGGCGGAGCAGCGGGTGCCGCGCACGGTGATCTTCGGCGGCAAGGCGGCACCGAGCTATTTCATGGCGAAGTTGATCATCCGGTTGATTCACGACGTGGGCGACGTGGTGAACCACGATCCGCGCGTCGGCGATCGGCTGAAGGTCGTGTTCGTACCGAACTATGACGTGAGCACCGCGGCTGTCATCATTCCGGCGGCGGATCTGTCCGAGCAGATCTCCACGGCCGGCACGGAAGCTTCCGGCACCGGCAACATGAAGCTGGCGCTCAACGGTGCGCTCACCATCGGCACGCTCGACGGCGCCAACGTCGAGATCCGCGACGCGGTCGGGGCCGACAACATCTTCATCTTCGGGTTGACCGCGCAGGGCGCGGCGCGGCTGCTGCGCGACGGCTATCGACCGTGGGACTGGTACAACGGCAACCCCGAGTTGACGCAGGTGCTCGACATGATCGGCAATGGCTTCTTCTCCCCGGGCGACGCAGGACGCTACCGGCCGCTAGTGGATGCGCTGCTGCTGGGCGGTGATCCATTCCTGGTGCTGGCCGACTACGCCGACTACGTGAAGTGCCAGGAAACGGTGGATGCGCTGTACAGCACGCCGGCCGCGTGGACGGAAAAGGCGATCCTCAACGTGGCCCGCATGGGGTGGTTCTCCAGCGACCGCACGATCGGCGAATACGCCGAGAAAATCTGGGGCGTCGAACCGGTCGAGAGCTGATGCCGCGAACCGGACGGCGCCCCACGACATCGGCGCTGCCGAAGCGCCGGCGAGATGGGGCCGGTCAACGCCCCAGCGCGTCGCTGACGATCTCCTGCGCCTGCGACACGATGGCCTGCAGATGCTGCGCACTCTTGAAGCTCTCGGCGTACAGCTTGTAGATGTCTTCCGTGCCCGAGGGCCGCGCGGCAAACCAGCCTTCGGCGGTGACCACCTTCAAGCCGCCGATCGATGCGTTGTTGCCCGGCGCCTTGGTCAGCTTCGCAGTGATCGCGTCTCCGGCCAACGTGGTCGCCGTAACCGCATCGGCGGTGAGCTGCTTGAACGCGGTCTTCTGCGCCGGACTCGCGGGGGCGTCGATGCGGATGTAGTACGGCGTGCCGTACTGCGCGGCGAGTTCCTGGTAGTACCGGCCCGGATCCTTGCCGGTGACGGCGGTGATCTCCGCCGCGAGCAGCGCGAGGATGATGCCGTCCTTGTCGGTGGTCCACACCGTGCCGTCGCGGCGCAGGAAACTGGCGCCCGCGCTCTCCTCGCCGCCGAAGCAGAAGCTGCCATCCTGCAGTCCGGCCGAGAACCATTTGAAGCCGACCGGTACTTCGACGAACGTGCGGCCGAGGCCGTTCACCACACGATCGATCAGCCCGCTCGAAACCAGCGTCTTGCCCACGGCCGCACCACTCGACCACCGGGGTCGATGGTTCAGCAGATAGTGGATCGCGACAGCGAGGTAGTGATTGGGATTCAGCAAGCCGACCGATGGCGTGACGATGCCGTGGCGATCCACGTCGGCGTCGTTGCCCCATGCGATGTCGAAGCGGTCTTTCAGGTCCACGAGGCTCGCCATCGCGTAGGGGCTGGAGCAGTCCATCCGGATCTTGCCGTCGTGGTCCAGCGTCATGAAGCCGAAGGTCGGGTCCACGCGCGGGTTCACGACTTCGAGATTGAGCCCGTAGCGCTCCGCGATGGGTAGCCAGTACGCGACGGCCGCACCACCGAGTGGATCGACGCCGAGCCTCAGGTTCGCGCGACGAATCGCCTCCATGTCGACGACGTTCGCGAGATCCGCGATATAGGGTTCCTGAAAATCGATCGGCTGCGTCGTGGCCGCCGCCCGCGCGCGATCGAACGGCAGCCGCTTCACATCCCGATTGCCCGCCGCCATCAGCGCGTTGGCGCGCTGCTCGATCCAGCCGGTCACGTCGGTATCGGCCGGGCCACCGTGGGGCGGGTTGTACTTGATGCCGCCATCGGCCGGCGGATTGTGGGACGGCGTGATCACGATGCCATCGGCGCGCGCAGCCGCGGCATCGGCGTTGTGAACGAGGATCGCGCGGGAAATCACCGGTGTCGGTGTGAAGCCGTCACCCCGCTGGATGACCGTGGACACGCCGTTGGCCGCGAGCACTTCGATCGCCGTGCACTGCGCCGGGTCCGATAGCGCGTGCGTGTCCTTGCCGAGGAACAGCGGACCTGCGATGCCCTGCGCTGCGCGGTACTCGCAGACCGCCTGCGTGATCGCGAGGATGTGCGCTTCGTTGAAGCTGCCCCCGAGCGCGCTGCCGCGATGGCCGCTGGTGCCGAACGCCACACGCTGCTTCGGGTCGTTTGCATCCGGCGCCCGGTCGTACGCGGCGAGCAACGCGGTCACATCGATGAGGCTGTCAGCCGGAGCCGGCTTGCCGGCGAGGGGATGGGCCATGGCGGATGTCCTGTTTCGGGTGCAGACCCCGATGGTAGCCCGAAGCCGACCGCGAGCCGGAAGGCGGCCGGCGCCGCGCGGATTGGTGCGTCGTCTTCCGAAGTCGCGCCTCGATCGGCCGGATCACACGTCGTCGTCGCATCGGCGATTCGTGGGTGTCGCATCACCCCATCGAAAGCGCGATGGTGATCGCCGGCTCAACGCAACCGTGCAAGACGATGTCGACGTTCACGACGCACAACGTCATCCATGCGATTCGACGGTCTCCGCGTCAATGTCGTCGGATGACCACGATCAATTTCGCTGTTTGATAAAAACACAACCTCTTCAAGAAAGTGAATCCCTATACGTGTAGTCCAAGGACGAGAACGACACCGCATTTCATTGAAGACAGCCCCGGTCACTGTCGATATATTCGAAGTTCGTTGCAAGGCGATTGACCGCGGCACGTAGGACATCGGGATGTTGGACGCCGACGTTGGCAGTGTCTGTAAGACTCCGCTGAAGACGAATGATCGAGAGGTTTGAGGATAGTGACCCATCATGCGTCGCGGAATCACAGCAGCTCCGCTCGCAACCGCCAGGACGCCCATGCGTAGCCGAACCGTCGTGACGTTGATCTGCGTGCTGCTGTCGTGCTCGGCCGCTCGGGCGAATGCCCAGGATCGACATCCTCCCGCCTCCTCCAGCGACAAACCACATCCTCTGGCGCAAGAGATGTTCAAGGCCGGCGCCATGGCCTGCGCTTCGGTCGCGCACCAGTTGGCGTCCCTCGTATCGAGCGGAAAAGAGATCAGCCTGTTGCAGGTCCCGCAGAAGGATGTCGACCGCAACATCGTCGATGCGACGCTGCTGGTGCCGAAGGAGAAAGGTCTCGCACTCGTCAGCATGACGTTCGCGCCGAACCAGGCGTCCGGATGCGGGGCAAGTTTCCGCGGCGTCATGTACGTCGACCACCCTTGCCCGAAGGCGGCCGAGAAAGCCTGCGCCGAACTGAAGATGCAACCGCTCGGCGGCACCGGCGCACTGCTCGGCATCATCAATCCCAAAGCGCAGGTGATCTTCATGCCGGCGAGCAAAGGATGTGTGCTCGTCACCGATGAACTGGTGCGTTGATCCATGGGCAGCGAAGTCGTCCGGATACGTCGGTTCGACACCCGACATCGACAAGTTCGAATAAGAAACGAAGCAACGGAGGAATCGTGAAGAAAGTCTTGTTCGTGGCGGTCTGCCTGATGCTGTACTTCGGCGCGGGATCTGCCCAGGCGCAAAGCACGGGCGACACGTGCACGACGTCGACGACGCAACCCGGGGTTTGGGACGGCGCCCTCAATGCCGGCGCCGGCGATTGCGTCGCGGTATCGAGCCCGACCTACGGCACCGCCTGCGATGTCGGGTTCTACTACGACAGCGCGCAGTGCGTCGCCTATCCGGCCGGCACGGGCCAGGCTTGCAGCCAGAATGGCTCGGCCAGCCAGGCGTATTTCTTCAACGGTTCTGCGTGCGTTTCCAACAACACGTCCAGTGGCGCGTGCGCGTCACCGAGCTACTGGAACGGCGGCGTGTGTACAACCCCGCCGATCGCGCCGACGCCGACCGTGCCGAACCCATCGGGCAGTCTCGGCAACGCCGCAGCGGGCCTCGCGGGCATTCAGGGGGCGGCACCCGGTAGCAGCCAGCAACCGATGTGCATCAACTCGTCGCCGGTCATCGCCGCCGGATGGATCGTGGTCGCAGGCTCGGTACTGTGCTATGGCACGGCGGCCGACCTTCGCGGCAACGCCATCTACGCCTATCCGACCAGCTCGACCCTGATGGCGCCGTGGGACGGTCTGCATGTACAGGACATCTTCGCCCGTGGCGACATCACTGCGCTGGGCACGTTGAGCGTCTACGGCGGCGCGCAGCTGTTCTCTGCGGACGGCAACGCCGGCCTGGTGGTCGTCAACGGTCAGGTGTACGCCGGCGTGACCGACGGCACCTCGGCATCCGAGATCAGGATCGTCCCGGGCAGCGTCGTCACCACGTCGGCCCAGGGCAGCAACGTCGCCTCCCATTCGGTGTCGCCCACGCAGGTGCAGTCGGCCGTCACCAACGTCACGGCCACCACGTCGATGACCATCCAGTCGGGTCAGGCGTCACTCGCTTCCGCCAACGGCGCCAACGCCACATCGCTGCTGGTAACCGACACCAGCATGATCACCACCACCACCGACGGCGCCAACAAGTCGACCCAGGTGCTGGGTCCGAGCGGCACGTCGATGACGACCCAGGCGGGCACGGGCGGTTCGCCGACGAACTACACGTCGACGTCGACGACGACGTCGCAGATCGTCAACACCGCGGTCTCGCCAACGGCCCTCACCCGCACCACCGCGACGCCGAGCAGCTACCTGATCGAGGCGGTGGGCAATACGGCGAACCACACGTCGAAGATCAACGTCGACAGCGGCAGCATCAACTTCACGACCGGCAATGGCGCGCTGGCGACCAACGGCAATACCGGCCTCAGTTCGGGCTTCGGTTCCGGCGGCATGCGGATCTTCGAATCAGCCCAGATCATCGGACCCAACACCACGGTCGGCAATCTTCTCAACGGCAAGAGCTACCAGAACATGGTGTCGGGCAACCTGTTCGTCGATGGCAACGTCTACATCAACGGTCTGCTGGAGTACGTGTCGAGCAACGCGGCGACCACTACCGTGACCAGCAGCGGCACCAGCATCCTCGGACCCAGCCTGAGCACGTCCGGCGGCACCGCGATCGTCATGAAGGGAACCGACGCGACCCACGCCGTCGTCGACCAGAACGGCAGGATCGATCTCACCGGCGGCGTCTCGACGCAATCGTCGTCGTCCATGACTCTGACCAACGGCCTGGGCAACACCCACGGCTTCTACGTCGACGAGACCCAGGCGACGATGTCCGGCGGCACACGATCGTCGAGCATGACGCTGAACGACAACGGTGCGACCTTCAGCAACTCTTCGACGGGCCGTCCGGTCCAGGTCCATGGCGTCAACGACGGCACCACGGACTTCGACGCGGTGAACTATCGCCAGTTGCGCGGCGTGGCGGCGGGAGTAGCCGGAACATCGGCCATCGCGAATCTGCCGCAAGTCGATCCGAACAAGCGCTTTGCCCTCGGCGCCGGGCTCGGCACGTATCAGAACATCGTGTCGCTCGCGCTGGGCGCGTCGTTCCGGCCGACCCCCAACTCGGTGATTCGCGCGTCGATCGCCACGGTCAACGGTGGCGGCGGAGACAACACGGTGGGCGGCGTCGGGTTCGGCTGGTCCTGGTAGTACCAGACGGCGTTCGCGCTTCGGGCAGCGAGGATGCTTCGTGCGAACCCCGTGTCAGGTGTGCACCCGGGCCCGGAGCACCCGGACTTCCTCCAGCAGATCGGCGACCAGCGCCGCCAGCTCGGGCACCGCGTCGAAATCGCGCTCCAGCGCGCGAACGACGCGGGCGCGGTGCAGGTCGCGACTGGTGAACCGCCATTCGATGGCGGTGCTGCCCGTCACCGCAAACACGCCGTCTTCGACCCGCCGTACCACCCACTCGACGTTGACCGCACAGGCGCCGGCCAGTTGCTCGACCGTGAAGCAGGCGTCTTCGAGCGGCTCGGCCGGCACCGTGTCGACGGTCACGTCGTGCGCCCGAGTTCGGCGCGCGGATCGAATTCGATCTCGCGGGCCATGGCTTCGTACAAGGCCCGGGCCTTCGGATTCGACGCCGGCGGCACGACCACCTGAATCTCCAGGCGTAGATCGCCGGGCGGATCGCCCGGGATGCCCTTGCCGCGGACGCGCAACTGCTGCCCGCTCTGCGCGCCTTCGGGGATGCGCACTTTCAATTGACCGCCGTCGGGCACGTCGACGGGAATGACGGCACCGAGCCCCGCTTCCCACGGCGTCACGGGCAGCTTCATCGTCACGTCACGGCCGTGCACGTGAAACCGCGCGTGCGGCGCGAAATGCACTTCCAACAGCAGATCACCGGGTTTGCCTTCGCCAAATCCAGGTGCGCCCTGCCCCGCGAGCCGGATCATCTGGCCTTCGCGAACGCCTTTCGGGATCTGCACGTTGAGGGTGCGGTTCTCAAGCACGACGCGACCTTCAGCATCGACACGCGGCACGCGCAGCGTCACTTGTCGCGTGGCACCGCGGAATGCATCTTCGAGATCGAGCACGACCTTGGCGTGGTGGTCGTCGCCACGCGAACGGAACGCGCCGCGGGACTGCCCTGCAGCGCCGCCGCGCACGCCCATGCGCCCGAACAGCTCGGAGAAGAACTCGCTGAAGTCGGCGGATTCGGTCTGGGAGAACTCGCGGTCGGAGAACTCGAAGCCGGCGTCCCAGTTCGGCGGCGGCCGGAACGACTGTCCGGGCCGGTGACCCTGTCCAAGCTGGTCGTAGGCGGCGCGCTTCTCAGGGTCCGACAGGACGGCGTAGGCCTCGTTGACCTCCTGCATACGCGCCTGCGCGTCTTTCTCCTTCGAGACATCCGGATGATATTTGCGCGCAAGCTTCCGGAAGGCCTTCTTCACTTCGGCCTCGGTGGCATCGCGCGCCACACCCAGCGTCGAGTAGTAGTCCTTGAAATCCAACCCGGCTCTCCTTGGTGCCAAACGCTTCGCAGCGATAGGTGGAGGCGACCGGGCCGGACATCAAGCGGCCGACCGCGCTACTTCGGGACGTCCATCTTGCACGTCGTCGGCATCGCGCCGGCCGGGCCTTCGATCCGCAGGTCGGTCTTCCAGCCGTAGCCGGTGCCTTCGACGTCGTACTTCACGGGACCGCCCGCCTTGGTGAACGTGGCGATCCATTGCGGCGCGACCAGTTGGTGATCCTCGGCGCGCATCAGCACCTCGCCGGTCTCGGCCTGGAACTTCATGCCGTGCAAGGCCTTGGCGACCTTGACCGGATCCGCCGATCCGGCCGTGTCGATCGCCTTGGCCAGCATGTCCATCTGCAGCTTGGGCAGGTACAGCCAGAAGTCTTCCTTGAAGCGCTTCTTGTAGTCGGCGGCGGTCTTGTCCAGCTTGTTGTCGGCGACGTTCGCGTGCCACGTGAGGATCTGCCGGATGTGATCGGCACCGGCGGCGCCGATCGACGCCGGCACGCCTGGGTTGTGCGCGTTGAGCGTGTAGTAGACGACGTCCAGGCCGGCGTCCTTGCTCGCCTTCACCAGCAGCGACAGATCGGGACCCCAGTTGCCGGTCAGCACGACGTCGGCGCC
>JAHCKV010000077.1 GCA_026125595.1 Burkholderiales bacterium
CAGGCCGGCGAGACCGTCTCGCTGTTCGGACAAGCCCATGTCGCGAACGGCCCGTAACCCGGCATCCGGATTCGCGTTGGTGAGCGGACTGTTCCTGCTCATCGTGCTGGCGTTGCTCGGCGTTTTCATCGTCGCGATCTTCGGCATGCAGCAGACGACACAGGCGCTGGACGTCGACGGAACGCGGGCCCACGCGGCCGCCCGCGCCGGCATCGAATGGGGGTTGATGCAGGTGCTCGATCCGGACAGCAACGATCCAGGGCTGGCCGTTGCCGGCAATCCGCAACCGCCGACGTGTTTCGGCGCCACGGCCGTGCCGCTCGGCGCGGAGTTCGGCAGCGTCGGCCTGACGGTGGCGTGCGCGCGAACGGCCACGACGGAGGTCAACCGCAACGTCGCGGTCTATCTGCTGACCGCCACGGCCCAGTCCGGCATCGGCACGGCGTTTCCGGTGGAACGGGTCGTCACCGCCACGGTGTCGCGCTGTACCGATCCGAACGGTGCCGCGCCGCGGTTCGCCTGCCCATGATGCTCGCGCGCAGCGTGTCGCTCATCCAATGTCCGGCGGCCGGGCTCCGGCGCGCGCTGCGGTGCGCGCTTGCGATCGTGCTGGTGCTGATCGCAGGAACAGTGCGAGCCCAGGGAACACCCGGTGCCTTCGGCACGTACTACGACAACATCGATTTCACCGGCACGACGGTGACGCGCGTCGATCCGTCCATCAGTTTCGACTGGGCCAACGGCGTTCCGGCCGGCGGCATCGGTTCCGACACCTTCAGCGTCCGCTGGACCGGCAGCATCCTGATCCCCACCACCGGTGCGTACACGTTCTATACCCAGTCCGACGACGGTGTCCGGTTGTGGATCGACTGCGGCAACGACGGCGCGCTGGATACGGCCGATCGGATCATCAACAACTGGACCGACCACTCGACCGCGGAGAACAGCGGCAGCTGCGCGACCAACCTGACGGCCGGCGTCTACTACCGGTTCCAGATGGAGTTCTACGAGAACGGGGGGCAGGCGGTCGCGAAACTGTCGTGGAGCGGCCCCGGTCTGGCCGCCGGCAGCGCCGGCAATCGCAATGCGATACCGGCCGGCAACGGCGTGCGCGGCCTGTATTCCGGCTTCATCGACAACACGCCACCGACCATCGCCGGCACCGTGGGATCGTGCAGCAACGTGACCGTGACCTTCTCGGAACCGGTGACCGAGGCGAGCGCGACGAACCTCGCCCACTATTCGATCAGCCCGGGCGTCGCGATCTCCAACGCCACGCTCGGCGCCGACAACCGGACCGTGACGCTGACGACCAGTGCGCTGCTGCCCGGCACGACGTACACACTCACGGTCTCCGGCGTACAGGACCGTGCGGTTCCCGCCAACACCATCGTCGCCGGTTCGACCGGCAGCTTCGTGCCCGGCGGCAACGGTCTGCTGGGTCAGTACTATGACCAGGCCGGCGTGCAGCGCGCGTACTTCACCGGCAATTCGCTGACCCGCATCGATTCGAACGTCGATTTCGATTGGAGCACCGGCGTGCCGGCCACGGGATTCGCCGCCGACGATTTCAGCGTCCGGTGGACCGGTTACGTCGTCGTGCCGACGACCGGCGCGTGGCGCTTCCATACCGTCACCGATGACGGCGTGCGGCTGTGGGTCAATGGTGCGCAGGTCATCGACAACTGGTCGGATCACTCGTCGACCGTCGATTCGTCCGGCACGATCAACCTGACGGCCGGCACGTTCTACGCGATCCAGAGGGAAATGTTCGAGCGCGGCGGGTTCGCCGAAGCACGGCTGCAATGGACCGGACCGGGCGTGGCGACGCGTACCGCGGTGCCCAGCGGCAATCTGTACACCTGCATCCCGCCGTCCCTCGACAACTTCGGCATCTCGGTGGGTACCGGTACCGCCAGCACCTGCGCGGTCCGCAACGTGCAGATCACGGCGCGCAACGTGCTCAACCAGGCGGTCACCGGCTACGGCGGCACCGTGCAGATCACGACCTCCACGAGCCGCGGCGACTGGTCCACCGTGACGGCGGCCGGTGCGTTGGCGAACGGCGTCGCGGACGACGGCGCGGCGACGTACACGTTCTCCGCGACCGACGCTGGCACCGTCACGCTGGGTCTCACCCATACGCTGGCGCAGAACGTGACCGTCACCGTCAGCGATCCGGGCACGCCGAGCGCGAGTCGTACGTCGGTGGTGATTCCCTTCAGCGACAACGCATTCGTGTTCGCCGAAGATCTGTCGAGCCGGATCGCCGGCAGCGACGTCGCCGTCGCCGGTCGCGATCACGACTATCGGGTCACGCTGATGCGGCGCGATCCGGCGAACGGCAACCAGTGCGGAGTCGCCACCAGCTACTCGGGGGCGCGGACGATCCGCGGCTCGATCACGCGCGACGGACTCGATCCGGGCGGCACCGCGCCGGCCATCGGCGCCGTGTCGCTGCCGAACGCGACGGCCACCGTCAATGTGCCGCTGACGTTCACCGCCGGTGTGGCCACGTTCTCGCTCGCCACCACCGACGTCGGCAAGTACGCGATCAACTTCACCGACGACACGACGCCGAACCTGACGGCACCGGTCTCCGGCAGCAGCAATCCACTGACCGTGCGGCCGTTCGGACTGCATGCGACGGTGACCGGCAACCCCGGCGTCAATACGCCGACGGGTGCGCTGTTCACCAGCGCCGGCACGAACTTCGCCGGTACGGTGCGGGGGGTGCGCTGGCAGGCGGCCGACGACGCGAACAACGACGGTGTTCCCGATTCGGCCGCGAATCTCGCGGACAACGCGACGACCACGCGCTACGCGTGGGCCACGACGTTGGTCGCTGCGACGCCGTACGAGCCGGCCGCGGGCGTGCTGGGCCTGCTCGCCGGTGGCAGCCTGACACCGGCGAACTTCGCGGCCGGTTGCGCCGGCTGCAGCGGATCACCGGCGCTCAACGCGCTCAGCTACTCGGAGGTCGGCAGCTTCACGCTGCGCGCGTCGGCGACCGGATACCTGGGCGCGGCCGGGGCCAACCTGACCGATTCCGGTGGGTTCGTCGTCGGCCGCTTCACGCCATTCGATTTCGGTGTCGGCTACAACACGCCACGCTTCGATCCCGGTTGCAGTGCCGGCGCGTTCACCTATCTCGGCCAGCCGTTCAACTACGCGTCCGGCGCAGCGCCGCAACTGACGGTCACCGCACGCTCCCGCAGTGGCAGCACCACCGTCAACTACCGCGGCATCTGGTGGCGCATCACCAATGCGTCACTGCGACCGGCGGCATTCGACACGCAGGCCAAACGGTACACGGCGTTC
Source organism: Burkholderiales bacterium (assembly GCA_026125595.1). Lineage (GTDB taxonomy): Bacteria > Pseudomonadota > Gammaproteobacteria > Burkholderiales. Next base: position 3,322 of record JAHCKV010000077.1, read on the forward strand.
ACGGGGACGCTCGACCTGTCCCGGTTGCCGGATACGACGGCGGATCCGGTCATCGTCGCCGCCGGCAACGGCACCGGGACGCTGACCTTTTCGGGCGGGACCGGCGTGGCATTCGTGCGGGCGACTCCGGTTCCGCCGTTCGATGCCGATATAGCGCTGGGATTGAACGTGCTGGATCTGGACAACGTGGCGTTCGCGTCGAACCCGGCGCGGTTCGGCACCGCGACCGCCAACGGCGGCATCGCATTCGGCGGTACACGGCAACAGCGGTTCGGGCGCCTGCGAATTGCCAACGCGGTCGCGTCGCCGGTGTTGAGCGTGCCGGTCACGGTGGCAGCGGAATACTGGAACGGGACCGGATTCGTGTTGAACGGCGACGACAGCTGCACGCGGTTGACCAACACGCAGTTCGCATTCGGCAACTACTCGGGGGGACTGGCGGCATGCAACACATCCGGATCGCCGGTGGGCGCGAACGCGATCACGTTCACGGCACTGTCGCGCGGACAGGCGTCGAACTTCCGGCTGAGCCCGCCCGGTGCGGGACGGTCCGGATCGGTCGATCTCGCGCTGAACCTGGGAACGGCTGCGACTGGCCAGACCTGCAGCGCCGGCGCCGCCGCGGCGGCAACCGCGGCCGGACTGACCTGGCTGCAAGGCAACTGGGGTGGCGCCGCCGCATGGGATCGCAATCCCGTCGGGCGGATCTCGTTCGGACAGTTCGGCGGCAGCACCGATCTGATCTACCGGCGCGAGTCGTATTGAACAGCCGGTCGGTGCCCTCGCGGGATGGAGTGCCGACGATCGTGGCGACGACCGGGTAATTCTTCAGTTTCCAACGGATTGTGGCGTTAATGAACCATCGTGCTGCTTCGCAAAAACAGAACTGACAGTTCCGCGTGGTGCGCCGTGACCGTCCACGGGCACACGGTGGAGCTCGCCCAGGTGGAACGCACGGCCGGTGCGCGCCCGAAGATCACGGCGTTCCGCAAGGTCGACACCGATGGCGCAAACCCCGACGCGCTGGTCGCGCTGCGCCGCCAGTACCGGCTGGACCGCCGCCGCGTCACCACGTTGCTGCCGCCCGGTGCCTATCAGATCCAGCTCGTCGAGGCGCCGAACGTTCCCGAAGCAGAACTGAAGACCGCCATCCGGTGGAAGCTGAAGGATGTTCTCGACTATCCGCCCGAACAGGCGACGGTCGACGTGCTGCCGTTGCCGATGGGTCACGTGCCGGCGGGTCGCCCGCGCCAGTTGTTCGCGGTGTCCGCCCGCAATGATCAGGTGTCGGCCCGCATGCGGGTGTTCGAAGCCGCCCGCGTGCCGCTGGTCTGCATCGACGTGCCGGAACTGGCGCAGCGCAACGTCGCCGCGCTGTTCGAGGAAGCCGGTCGCAGTCTCGCGCTGCTCGCGTTCAACGAGTACGGCGGCATCCTGACGATCACGGCCGGCGGCGAGCTGCTGCTGGCGCGCTCGCTCGACGTGCCGCTGTCGCAGCTCGAAGTGCAGGGGGACGGTGCCGCCGGATTGTTCGAGCGCGTCGGCCTCGAACTGCAGCGATCGCTCGATCACTTCGATCGCCAGTTTGGCGGATTGCAGGTGGGCCGGCTGCTGCTGGCGCCGTTCCGCGGCATGCAGGCGTTGCAGCGGTTTCTCGCGGACAACCTGTACCTGCCGGTCGAAGTGCTCGATCTGGCCGGGGTGCTCGATTTCGACCGCATCACCGAACTGGCCACGCCGGAAGCCCAGGGTCGCAGCCTGCAGCTGCTGGGTGCCGCGTTGCGGGACGCCGCCTGACCATGGCCGCGCAGATCAATCTGTTCAATCCGGCGCTGCGAAAGACCCGCGCGACGTTGCCCGGCGCCCGGGTCGGGCAGGGATGGATCGTCGCCGCGCTGTTGGGGCTCGCCGTCTGGGGATGGCAGGCGTGGCAGGTCCATCGACTCGACGCGGAAGCGCGGGTGCTCGACGTGCGCGGCCAGGCGCTGCAGTCGGAAGTGCAGAGCCTCGGTCAGCAACTGGCCGCCCGCAAGCCATCGCCGGAACTGCGCGCGGAACTGGAGCGCAAGCTCGCGCTGCTGCAAGCCCGCGAAGACGTCATGCGTCTGCTGGAGGGTGGCGAGTTCGGCGACACCGCCGGCCATGCGCGCTATCTGAAGGCTTTTGCGCGGCAATGGGTCGAAGGGCTCTGGCTCACCGGCGTGTCGGTCACCGGTGCCGGCGCGGACATCACGGTCTCCGGGCGGACGCTCGATCCGGAACTGGTGCCGGGCTATCTCGCTCGCCTCGGTCAGGAAGAGGCGCTCGCCGGTCATCCGTTCAACCGGTTGCAGATGCGCCGACCGATGCAGGACGACAAACCCGACGGTGCTCCCGACGCCGTGCCGGCGCGCTTCGTCGAGTTTGACCTCGCGACATTGGCCGCGGCGACGGAGGCGGGCAAGCCATGAAGGCGCTGTGGCTCCGCTATGTTGCGAAGCTCGACGCGATGACGGCGCGGGAGCGCGGCATGGTGTTCATCGCCGGCGTTGCGGTGATCCTGTTCCTGCTGTGGGCGATCGGGATCCAGCCGGCGGCCGACCGGGCGAAGCAGCTGCAGACCCGCATCGAAACGCAGACCGCGGCCAACACCGTGCTCGAGCGGCAGAAGCGCGAACTGGATGCCCGGCTGCAGTTGGATCCCGACGATGAACTGCGGGTCCGCATCGCCGAAGCGCAGGTGCAGATCGAGAGCATCGACAGCCGGCTGGTCGCGATGCAGACCGGATTGATCGCGCCGTCGAAGATGACGGGCGTCGTGAAGGACATGCTGGCGCGCGCGCCGCGTCTACAACTGGTGGCCTTGCAGACCTTGCCGGCCACGCCGTTGGTGGAGCGCGCCGCGTCGACCGATCCGGATCAACCCGCCGAAGCCGGGCTGTACAAGCACGGCATCGAGATCACCGTGCAGGGGCGCTATCCCGAACTGCTGGCCTATGTGTCCGCGCTCGAAGCCATGTCGACCCAGGTGCTGTGGAACCGGACGCGCGTCGATGCCACCGACTATCCGCGCGTGACCATGACGCTGGTGCTGTTCACGCTGAGTCTGGAGCGCACATGGCTCACGCTCTGATGCCGTCGTGTCTGGCTTTCTGCGCGGCGCTCGCAGTCGCGGGCGCCATGGCCGCGCCGGCGGAAATGCTGCCCGATCCGACGCGCCCGCCGGCGATGCTGCTGGCACCGACGGTGCCGGCCGACGGCGAATCGGACGGCGGACTGGTGCTGCAGTCGGTGCTGATCGCGCCCCATCACCGCGCAGCGGTCATCGGCGGCAATCTCGTGCAGCAGGGTGGACGCGTCCGCGGCTACACGCTGACCCAGGTCACCGAGACCGAAGTCACGCTGGCCGGTGCCGGTGGCCGGCGCACGTTGAAACTGTTCCCCGGCATCCAGAAGAAACTCGTCCAGGCTTCCTCGGAAGTGCCCGATCCGCGCGGCCGATCGCGGGAAGCATCGTCGACCGGAAGATCCAAGCCATGAGAATTCTCCTCGTCCCGATCCTGATCGTCGTGGCCGGCTGCGCGCCCTGGCAACCACGCCAGGGCAAGACGCTCGACAGCATCGATCAGCAACTGCAGGTCGCCGAGAGCGACCGGAAGAACGTGGCGCCGCCCGATGCGGTATCGCAGGCGCTGCTGCCGCCGGTGGTGGTCGAGATGCCGAAGGTGGACGGCAAGCCGATCGAGCCGCGCTTCGATCTGTCGGTGGCGAATGCGCCGGCCGCGCAGGTATTCATGGCGGTGGTCTCCGGCACGCGCTACAGCATGGTGGTGCATCCGCGGATCAAGGAAACGATCTCGGTCGCGCTGAAGGACGTCACGGTGATCGAGGCGCTCGACACGATCCGCGAGATCTACGGTTACGACTATCGGATCCAGGGCACGCGCATTCTGGTGCAGCCGGCCGATCTGCAGATGCGCGTGTTCCAGGTCAACTACCTGATGAGCCAGCGCAAGGGGCGCAGCGATGTGCGCGTCAGCTCGGGCGCCATCAGCGACAACACCGGCGTCGGGCTCGGTACCAACGCGAGCGGCATTCCGGGGTCGACCGTGCCCGCGCCGAGTGCCATTCCCGGCACGATCCCCGGCCAGCCGGGAGCATCGTCGCAATCGATGATCGGCAGCCGCGTGATCACGACCCACGACAGCGACATGTGGAAGGAGATCAGCGACGCGCTGAAGGCCATCGTCGGCAGCGAGCCGGGCCGCAACGTGGTCGTGAGTCCGCAATCGGGCGTGATCCTGGTCAAGGCGATGCCGGCGGAACTGCGGGCGGTCGAAGACTATCTGCGTGCCACCAAGGTGGTCATCGAACGCCAGGTGATGCTGGAGGCGAAGATCATCGAAGTCGAATTGTCCGACGGTTATCAGGCGGGCGTGAACTGGTCCGCGTTCCGCGATGGCGACAACACCCGCATCGCCGGCGGCGTGATCGCGCCCGGTTCGACGCTGACCACCAGTGGCGCGTTGACCACGCCGACGTCGCGGGCGCCGGACGGCAGCATTCTGAGCAGCTCGCTGCTGGGCGCGAACCCCGCATCGCCGGGGACCATCGCGACCGGTACCGGCGTGCCCGGCACGCTGTTCGGACTCGCGTTCCAGACCGGCAACTTCGCATCGCTGCTGTCGTTCCTGCAGACGCAGGGCAATCTGCAAGTACTGTCGAGTCCGCGGATCGCGGCGCTGAACAACCAGAAAGCCGTGTTGAAGGTCGGCAACGACGAGTTCTTCGTGACCAACGTGACGACGACGACGCTGACCTCGATCGCCGGCGGCACGACGCAATCGCCGTCGATCACGGTGCAGCCGTTCTTCTCGGGCGTCGCGCTGGACGTCACGCCGCAGATCGACGACAACAACCAGATCATCCTGCACGTGCATCCGTCGGTGAGCTCCGTGGTGGAGCGCACCAAGAACATCGATCTCGGCACGTCCGGCAACTTCCGGCTGCCGCTGGCGTCCAGCACCGTCAGTGAAACCGACACGATCGTCCGCGTGCAGGACGGGAACATCGTCGCGATCGGCGGCCTGATGCGCGAGTCGACCCAGCGCAGCAAGTCGGGCGTGCCGGGACTGTCGACCACGCCGGTGATCGGCGGTCTGTTCCGGTCGAGTGCCAATGCCGCGCGCAAGAGCGAACTGGTGATCCTGATCAAGCCCACCGTCATCCACAGCGACAACGAATGGCGGCGGGATCTAGAAGAAACCCGCGGCCGCATGCGCGGCTTCGATCCGGCCGACACGTCCGGATTTTCCGCGTTCGGCGGCGACCGTTCTCGCTGACCCTCGGAGGGAACTTCCACCATGTACCGCACCCACTTCGGTCTACGCGAACCACCGTTCGGCATTACGCCGGACACCACCTTTGCGTTTTCGGCCCGCGCCCATCAGGCCGCGCTGAACACGTTGCTGATCGCGCTCGGCAGCGGCGAAGGCTTCATCCAGATCACCGGGGAAGTCGGCACCGGCAAGACGCTGCTGTGCCGGCGCGTGTTGACGACGATGGGCGACGAGCACGTGACCGCCTATCTGCCGAATCCGCTGCTCGAGCCGCGCAGTCTGATGCTGGCGCTCGGCGAAGATTTCCAGATCGAACTCGATCGCGGTGCCGATGAACACCAGTTGCTGCGCACGCTCAACCACGCGCTGCTGGACTTTGCCCGCGACGACAAACGGGTCGTGGTGCTGATCGACGAAGCCCAGGCGATGCCGTTGGCGACGCTGGAAGCGCTGCGGCTGCTGTCGAATCTCGAGACCGAGAAACGCAAACTGCTGCAGGTCGTGTTGTTCGGTCAGCCGGAGCTCGAAGCGCGGCTCGATGATCCGTCGGTGCGCCAGATCAAGCAGCGCATCACGTTCCAGTACCGGCTGACCGGCTTGAGCCGCACGGAGCTGCGCCACTATCTCGCGCATCGATTGCGCGTCGCCGGCTACGTCGGGCCCGAGCTGTTCAGCGCGCCGGCGATCTGGTTGCTGCACCGTGCCAGTCGCGGCATTCCGCGGCTCGTGAACATCATCGCGCACAAGAGCCTGATGCTCGTGTTCGGTGAAGGCGGTCATCAGGCCCACTGGCGCCACGTGAGTGCCGCGGTGCGCGATACACCGTCGACCCGGCGCCCGCGGTTCGCGAGCCTGCGGCGGTCGTGGTGACCGCGACGCATCGACCGGCGTAGCCGGCCCATCCATCCGACGGAGCGTTCGCGCCATGAGCGTGATCAATCAAGTGTTGCAGGACCTCGAGCAGCGCAACGCGCACGATCGCGAGCTGCGCGGCGCGCGGACCGCCGACGTGCGAGCCACCACGGTCGATCGCCCGGGGAAGATACGGCCGGCACTGCAATCCGGTGTGATGCTGCTCGTCGTGGCCGGTGCTGCCGGCTGGTTCTGGTTCAATGGATTGCCGGGCAACGATGCACCGGCGACGGTGCCGCCTCAGCCTGTCGTCGCGACTAGGACTTCCGTGGTCGAGTCGGACTCGTCCCCCACGGTCGAATCGCCGTCGGTGGCGATGGCCGAGGCCGTCGTTGCCGCTCCGGTGGCATCGCCCGACGCCGGCAGGCCGGCGGCATCGGCAGCGGTGCGCGACGCGCGCGCCGCGGCAACCGCGTCGCCGGCCACGGTGCCGGTGGAAGCGCCGGTCGTGCCGATACCGAAAGCGTTGCGAGTCGCCACGCCGGCGATCGTTGCGCCGACAGTGCCGCCGCAGATCGCGGCGCCCGCGCAATCCGCGGAGCCGGTCGGCGAGCTGTCGATCGACCGGCGCGATCACGCGCTGCTGCCGGCGGAGAAAGCAGAGGTCCGATTCCGTCAGGGCGTGGCCGAGCTGCAGCGGGGCCGTGCCCACGACGCGGAAGCGGGATTCCAGGCCGCGCTGGCCGAAGAGCCGCGGCATCAGGCGTCGCGGCAGGCACTGCTCGGATTGCTGTTGGGTCAGGGGCGCATGGTCGAAGCGGAGCGTCTGATGCACGAAGGACTGGCAGCGGATCCCGGACAGGCTTCGTGGGCGTTGGTGGCGGCACGGCTGCAGGCGGACCGCGGCGATGCCGCCGGTGGCGTCGCGACGCTGGAGCGGCATTTCGATGGGGGCCGGCAGAACGCCGACTACCTCGCGCTGCTGGCCGGGCTGCGGCAGCGTCTGGGCCTGCATCCGCAGGCATTGCAGGCGTACTCGGATGCCATCGCGCTCGG
>JAHCKV010000078.1 GCA_026125595.1 Burkholderiales bacterium
ACGTAAGCACGCAGCGAATGTAGTGCCCGCCCCATTGCATCGTCAACAAAACCGTTTGTTTTCAGTGCGTTCTCACAATAATTTCGGAAACATCATACAAACGCCCAATGCAGCCGAATGACGGACGTGTGGTTCGACGTCGTTGTCGGTTTCGGAAAAGCACGGTACGGAAGGTGAAATCGATCGAGCAGCGGTCGGGGTACGGATGGAAGCGACGTTCGCCCGATCGAAGGGACCCGCGCGGGGCGACAACAAACTGCGGAAAGAGATCAGTGTGGATCCCACCGCGGGTCGGCGGCGAACAGACCGTCGACGAAGCCGATGTTCCAGGCGAGCCACAGGCCGAAGCACAGGCTCAGCACACCGCTGGCGATGCGCAGCGTGTCGTTCAGCCGGGGCAGGCGTCGAGCGCTGGCCGCGAATGGAATGGCGATCAGACCGGTGATCAGCATCATGCCGGCCACCGTGCCCGCGCCGAACAGCAGCAGGTAGAGCAGCGCACCCAGGCCGCTGTGGATTTCGGCCACCAGCATCAGCGCACTGGCGGCGGATCCGGCGAGTCCGTGGACGATGCCGATCACGAGCGGCCGCAGCCACTGATACAGCGTCAGTTCACCGAACCATCGATCGAGCCGCGCGGGTGGTGTGGCATCTTCGGCGTGCCCGTGACTGTCCGGCACATGGCCGTGGCGATGCGTATGCACGTAGTCGCCGTGGATGTGGACATGGGCGTGCGCGTCGGCACCGCCGGGGGGATGCAAGCCGAACAGCCCGTGTCGGTGGCCCGTCGTCGGTACGGCGCGGTACTCCGGAGCGGCGGTTGCGCGCGCGCGGTCGGCGACGACCGCCAGCGCACGGGACGCACGATCGAGCCAGCCCGTCAGCGTCAGGATGCCGAGCACGATCAGCATCAGCGCCACGGCGAACTCCATCGCGAGTCCGACGCGCGGTGGAATCACGAGATTCAGCAGCACGATGGCGCCGCCGACGACGAGGATGGTGAGCGTGTGCCCGATGCCCCAGGTCGCGCCGATCATCGCGGCGCTGCGGATGGTCTGGCTGCGGCCGACAATCGTCGAGACCGCGACCACGTGGTCCGCATCGGTCGCGTGACGCATGCCGAGCACGAAACCGAAAGCGAGAAACGGGAGGGCGTCGGCGAGCACGGGGATGTGAGAACTTCACGGGGCGGGTATGAACCGGTCCGCACCGTACCCCGTGCCTTCGACGGGCGTCAATGCCGCAGATGAACGATCTGCGGCATTGCGGGTTCCCGCCGTGCGGCGGGAACGGCTGCCCGGACCGGACGTGTCCCGGTCCGGCGATCGATGTTCAGTGCTTGCGGGCGAACGCCGGACGCGAACCGCCGGACGGAGGGCCGCTGCGTTCGTCTTTGTGACGGAAATTGATGCGTCCCTTCGACAGGTCGTACGGGGACATCTCGAGCGTGACGCGGTCGCCGGCCAGAATGCGGATGCGGTGCTTGCGCATCTTGCCGGATGCATAGGCGGTGACTTCGATACCGTTGGTCAGCGTGACGCGGAACAGGGTGCTGGGCAGTACTTCGCTGATGACGCCTTCGACTTCGACGAGTTCTTCCTTGGCCATGGAATTCCTTATGGTTGCGTGGAGAAAGGATCCGCGCGCCGGTTGCCACCGGAACGGATCGGATCTTGACGGCTGAAACCGACGCCGTCGCTCCCGAGGGGCGTGGCATCTTGCGACGGATCCGGGGGGCGGACGGGCGGCGAGGCGATGAATGCCCACCGTCTGAAAGCACGTCGGGGATCGAAGCGGTCGCTTCTGTCCTCGTCGAACGTCATCCCGGTGTCGGTCGCGGATCGGCTTTCCGACCGACACTGACGCGAAGCCGGCACGGGCAAGCGCGTCGTCAGGTGGCCCGGTGATGCTGCAGACGACAGTGCCAACATTGGAACTGTAGCCGGGCCGACCGTCCGAGTATGGGGACGGGGGCGGCCCAAGGCAAGGAAAATCGTCGGAATCTCGACGTTTGCAGGGTCTCGTGCCGGATCGCGGCTGTCGCCGACGGACATCGGCGTCTGCGGGTAGCCGTGAACGTTTCCCCCGGGTCGAGCCGGCGGGTAGCATATGGGCCCCGCCGCTCGGCGGCTCCATTCCTCGTTGCGTCTGTCCTCTCCCGTGCCGCTGCTGACTCTCGACTCCGTTTCCCATGCCTACGGGCACGTTGCATTGCTCGACCACGCCGCTCTCGTCATCGAGCCCGGTGACCGGCTCGGTCTGATCGGTCGAAACGGCACCGGCAAGTCGACGCTGATGGGCGTGCTGTCGGCGACGATCACGCCGGACGACGGCACGGTCTGGCGCGCGCCGGGACTGCGCGTCGCGCTGGTGCCGCAGGAGCCGCCGCTCGATCCGGACGCGACGGTGTTCGAGAGCGTGGCGGCCGGGCTCGGGCCGGTCACGCAGGCGATCATCGACTATCACCACGTGCTGGCGAGCCTCGACGATCCGGCCACCGACATGGACGCCGCGCTGGCACGGATGGCGCAGCTGCAGACCACGCTGGAGGCCGGCGATGGCTGGCGCGCCCAGTCCCGGGTCGAAGCGACGTTGTCGCGGCTCGGTCTCGATGCCGACCGGCCGATCGCGGTGTTGTCCGGCGGCTTGCGCAAGCGAGTCGCGCTGGCACGGGCGCTGGTGGCCGAGCCCGATCTGCTGCTGCTGGACGAGCCGACCAACCACCTGGACATCGCGTCCATCGAATGGCTGGAAGAGGCGCTCGAAGGGTTCGCCGGCGCGCTGCTGGTCGTGACCCACGATCGGCGATTCCTCGATCGCGTCGTGCGGCGCATCCTGGAACTGGACCGTGGCCGGCTGACCGTGTTCGAGGGCAATTTCGCCGAGTACCGCCGGCGCAAGGACGAGATGCTCGCCGCGGAAGCCGTGCAGGCGCAGAAGTTCGACAAGTTTCTCGCGCAGGAAGAGGTCTGGATCCGCAAGGGCGTCGAAGCCCGCCGCACGCGCAACGAAGGCCGGGTCCGTCGGCTGGAGCAGTTGCGCTTCGAGCGTTCCCGGCGCCGGGAGCGTCTGGGCCAGGTCAACCTGCAGCTGGATGCGGGCGAGCGGTCCGGCAAGCTGGTGGCCGAGTTCGAGCACGTCACCAAGCGGTTCGGGGACAACGTCGTCGTTTCCGATTTCAGCGGTCGCGTGCTGCGGGGCGACCGGCTGGGCCTCGTCGGTCCGAACGGCGCGGGCAAGAGCACGTTCATCAAGTTGCTGCTCGGTGAGTTGGCGCCCGACAGCGGCACGATCCGGCAGGGCACGAAACTGCAGGTCGCGTACTACGATCAGTTCCGCGAGCAGCTCGATCCGGAATCGTCGGTGGCCGACGTGATATCGCCGGGTTCCGAATGGGTCGAGATCGGCAGCGAGCGCAAGCACGTGATGAGCTATCTCGGCGATTTCCTGTTCGCACCGGAACGCGCGCGCTCGCCGGTCAAGTCGCTGAGCGGCGGCGAGCGCAACCGGCTGCTGCTGGCGCGATTGTTCGCGCGGACCGCAAATCTGCTCGTGCTCGACGAGCCGACCAATGATCTCGATGTCGAGACCCTCGAGCTGCTCGAAGCGCTGGTTGCCGAGTATCCCGGCACCGTCGTGCTGGTCAGCCATGACCGCACGTTCCTCGACAACGTCGTGACCCAGGTGATCGCCTTCGAGGGCGAGGGGCGGGTGCGGGAGTACGTCGGGGGGTATGACGACTGGATCCGGCAGCGCGCCGTGCCCGTCCCGCCGCCGGTCTCCCCGGCCGGGCCGGCACCGAAAAAGGAACTGGTGCGTGATACCGCCGCGAAGTCTGCCGCTGCGAACCGGCTCGGCTTCAAGGAGAGGAAGGAACTCGAATCGCTGCCGGCCCGCATCGAGCAGCTCGAGACCGAGCAGGCCCGATTGACCGCGCAGCTCGGTGACCCGGCGTTGTATCAGGCGGACCCCACCGGGGCGCAGGCAGCGCAGGCACGCTTCGCCGCGGTCGAAGCCGAACTGGCGCAAACCTACGCGCGGTGGGAAGCGCTGGAGGCCCGAGCAGGCGCCTGACGTGCCGCCGGCGTCGGCTGCGGTGCGTCGCGGACGGCGGGCGAGTCTTCGGTGATCAGCCACAAAAGACTTTGGGAATCAAGCCCCGTCGGGTAACATTCGAGGGGTCTGCCGTAGGTGGTCGCGACCGTGCCAAGCACGGTGGGATGCCACCACGCCAATCACTCCGATCTCATTTCCCGGGCGAGGGCTGCAGGCGCCACAACGCCCTACCGGAGCTTCGCTGCTGATGGAATTCAAGGACCTCGGGCTCGCCGAGGAACTGCTGCGCGCCGTTGCGGAGCAGGGCTACACCGAACCGACCCCGATCCAGGCCCAGGCGATTCCGCCGATCCTGCTCGGCAAGGATGTGATGGGCGCGGCCCAGACCGGTACCGGCAAGACTGCCGGCTTCACGCTGCCGCTGCTGCATCGACTCAAACCCCACGCCAGCACGAGCATGTCGCCGGCCCGGCATCCGGTGCGCGCGCTGATCCTGACACCCACGCGCGAGTTGGCGCAGCAGGTCTTCGACAGCGTCAAGACCTACGGCAAGTACCTGCCCCTGCGGGCCACCACGGTGTATGGCGGTGTCGATATCAAGCCGCAGATCGTCGATCTGCGTTCGGGTGTCGAGATCCTGGTTGCCACGCCGGGTCGATTGCTGGATCACGTGCAGCAGAAGACGGTGATGCTGAACCAGGTGGAGTTCCTGGTGCTGGACGAGGCGGACCGGATGCTCGACATGGGCTTCATGCCCGACATCAAGCGCATCCTGGCGCTGCTGCCGGCCAAGCGGCAAAGCCTGTTGTTCTCCGCGACATTCTCGGACGAGATCCGTCGCCTCGCCGACGGGCTGCTGAATCAGCCGGTGCTGGTGGAAGTCGCGCGCCGCAATTCGGTCACCGAAACCATCAGCCACGCGGTGTTCCACGTGACGGACGCCCGCAAGCACAGCCTGCTCGCGCAGTTGGTGGTGAAGCGCGACCTGAAGCAGGTCCTCGTGTTCGTGCGGACACGGTTTGGTGCCAACCGGCTCGCGGTGCACCTGGTTCGCGATGGCATCGACGCCACCGCGATCCACTCCGATCGCACGCAGGCCGAGCGCATGGAAGCGCTGCAGGCGTTCAAGGACGGCAAGGTGCGCGTGCTGGTCGCCACGGATATCGCGGCCCGCGGTCTCGACATCGACCATCTGCCTTGCGTCATCAACTATGAACTGCCCCATACGCCCGAAGATTATGTGCACCGGATCGGCCGGACCGGTCGTGCCGGCGCATCCGGCGAAGCCATTTCGCTGGTCAGCGATCAGGAACGCGAGCATCTGGACCGCATCGAGCGGCTGCTGAAGGCGAAGATCGAAGTCCACACGCTGGAAGGATTCGATGCGACGTCTCGCGGCGAGCCGCGGGCAGCCGAATCCCGATCGTCTTCCCGTCACGGTGGTGCCGAGTCGCGGGCATCGTCGCGCCCGCCGCGAACGGACGATGCGGCGCCACGCCGCGAGCGCGAACCGCGTCGGCCGTCCGCGTCCGCGGCGTCCCGGGATCCGCTGTTCAGCCAGCCGTACGAACCGGGTGTGCCGTCGCCGAGCCGGCTCCCGTCGCCTCCGTCGATCGCGAAACCCGGACCGAAGCGGCAGATCGCCGCACTGCTTCTGCCGCCGGTGTCCGTCGAGCACGACTGATCGATGGAGCAGCGGCTTTCCGAGCGGCTCCGCGCGCTGCTGGAGCGCTCCGACGAAAACGTCTGTCTCGCCGAGGCGGCGCTGCTGGTGGCGGCCGGCGAGTATCCCGATCTCGATGTGCCGGCCTACCTCGACCGGATCCAGCAGTATGCCGACGTGCTGCGGGAGCGACTGGGCGCGACACCGACGGTCCAGGAATCGATCGGCGCAATGAACCGCTACCTGTTCCACGAACTCGGGTTCGGCGCCGATCGCGACAATTACTACGACCCGCGCAACACGTTCCTCAATGACGTGCTGGAGCGACGCCGCGGCATTCCGATCAGCTTGTCCGTGCTCTACATCGCCGTCGGCCGGCGGCTCGGGCTCGACTTGAAGGGCGTCTCGTTTCCCGGCCATTTCCTCGTGAAATGTCCGGTCGACGGGGGCGTCGTCGTCATCGATCCGTTCTACGGCGGCGTGACGCTGTCCCTCGAAGATCTGCAGAAGCGTCTGCGCGAATTCCGTGGTGGCGAAGTGTCTCGTGCCATCGTGTCCGAGATGCTCGTCGCGGCCGCGCCGCGCGAAGTCGTGATGCGCATGCTGCGCAATCTGAAGGGCATCTATCTGAAGGGCAAGCAGTTGCACGATGCGCTCGCGGTGCTGGAATGGATCGTCTCGATGAATCCGCGCGAGACTGAAGAGATCCGCGACCGCGGCGTCGTCTACCAGGAACTCGAATGCTTCCGCGCCGCGCTGGCGGATTTCGAACACTATCTGGCGTTGAAGCCCGAGGCGCCCGACGCGGACATGGTCCGTGAGCGCGTGGTCGAAATGCAGAAGCAGACGGTACGTCTGAACTAGGTCGACCCGGCGTGCCCGAGAATCGACACGGCGCCAGGAGCGGCGCAGGGCTGGCTGTCGCCATGCTCACGCTGGCGTCGCTGTTGTGGGCCGGCAATCTGATCATCGGTCGCGCGATGCGAGCCGACATGCCGCCGGTGGCGATGGCGTTCTGGCGCTGGACCGTCGCGCTGTTCGTGATCCTGCCTTTCGCGTGGCGCGATCTGCTGCGGCAGCGCGCGATCATCCTGCGGTCGTGGAAAGTGTTCCTCGTGCTCGGCGTGTCGGGCATCGGCCTCTACAACACCATGGTCTACACGGGGCTGCAGACGACGACGGCAACCAACGCGACGCTGTTCAACTCGCTGATTCCGGCGTTGATCGCGCCGATCGCATGGCTGGTGCTGCGCGAACGGATGCGCCCGATGCAGATCGTGGGGGTCGTGGTGTCGATCCTCGGTGTCGCGGTGATCGTCGCCCAGGGCCACCTGACGAATCTGCTGCATCTGGGCATCAATGTCGGCGATCTGTGGATCCTGATCTCGCTGCTGCTGTGGGCGTTCTACACGGTGGCGCTGCGGTTCCGGCCGCCTGACGTTCGCGCCGTGCCGTTTTTGGCGGCGACGATCCTGTTCGGCATGCCGGCGTTGTCGCTGCTGTATGCGATGGAGGTCGCCACGGGGGCCCGCTTCGACGTGACGGCGACGACGCTCACCGCGATCGCGTACTGGGGCACGATGCCTTCGGTGGTGGCGTATCTGCTGTTCAATCGCGGCGTCGAGCGCTTCGGCGCGAGCCGCGGCGGCATCTTCATTCACTTGGTACCGGTGTTCGGCGTCGTCCTGTCGACGATCTTCCTGAACGAGGTCCCGCACGCCTACCACGCTGCCGGCATCGCGTTGGTGATGGTGGGTATCTGGTTCACGACGGCGGCGCGCTTTTCCCGCCACTGATCCATGTCGACACCGCAACTGCTCGAAGCGTTCGAGAACCGCGTGCGCAAGCGCTTCCGGCATCTGCTGCGCTGGGCCAGGCGCGAAGGCGTCGATTGCTTTCGCGTCTACGACCGGGACATTCCGGAAGTCGCCGTGATACTCGATGTCTACGGCGAGCGTGCCTTGCTGCAGCAGTATCTGCGCCGTGGCGACGAGGCGGTCGACGATTCCGCGATCGCGGCGCTCGGCGAAGCGGCCGCCCGTGCGCTGGATCGACCGGCCTCCAGCGTGACGCTCAAGGTCCGGCGCAAGTTGAACCGACGGGAAGGCCAGCACGAGAAAACCGGCTGGGACGGCGATGACTGCGTCGTGCACGAGGCCGGGCAGCGCTTCATCGTCAATCTCGAAGCGTATCTCGACACCGGCCTGTTTCTCGATCACCGATCGACCCGCGCGCGCGTCCGTGCCGAGGCTTCCGGTCGTCGGTTTCTGAACCTTTTCTGCTATACGGCAAGCTTCACGGTGCATGCGGCCGCCGGCGGCGCATCGGACAGCGTCAGCGTCGATCTGTCCAACACCTATCTGGCTTGGGCACGGCGCAATTTCGAACTGAACGGGATGCCGATGGAGCGGCACCGGCTGGAACGCGCGGACGTTCGCGAATGGCTCGATGTGACGGCTCGCACCGATGAGCGTTTCGGTCTGATCGTGCTGGATCCACCGGCGTTTTCAAGTTCGAAGCGGATGGACGGCACGTTCGATGTGCAGCGGGATCACGTCGATCTGATTCGCGCGGCGGCGGCGCTGCTGGCGCCCGGCGGCGTGCTGTACTTCTCGGCGAATCTGCGCAGTTTCCGCCTCGACCGGACCGCCCTCGGGGGCTTGTCGGCGGAAGACATCACCGCGAAGACCATCCCGGAGGATTTCCGGAATCAGAAGATTCACCAGTGCTTCCGGATTACCGAAGGCTGACCTCATGCCTCCGCGGCGGCGCCGTCACTGCGGATCGTCCGCCGAGCCTTCGCCCGGATCGTCCAGGTTGTCGTTTTTGGAACGAGGCGGATCGCCGTCGTAGACCAGGCTTTCGCGCCGCGCCAGATAGGCGTCCCGCAGGAACGAGTAGCGGTCCATCGAGGCTTCGTCCAGCAGTTGTTCCGCCGGCAGCAGATTGGCGCGCAGGTTGACGAGGCCGACGCCGACGATCGAATTGCGCAGCCGCACGTTGTCGATCCACCAGACCGGGTCGTAGTACGCATCGACGAGACGGGCCGGCCCGTCGCGCATGGAGCTGGGACCCAGCAGCGGCAGCACCAGGTAGGGGCCCGACGGCACCCCCCAGTAGCCGAGCGTCTGGCCGAAATCCTCCGAGCGTTTCGGAATGCCGCGCATCGATGCCACGTCGACGAAGCCGAGGCCACCGAACACGGTGTTGGCCACGAGCCGGACGGAATCCTGCGCCGCGTGGGTGCCCTTCAACTGCAGCACATCGTTGATCACGACGAACAGATCGTCGATGTTCGAGAAGAAGTTGCGTACGCCGGTGCGCATGAACTGCGGGACGATCTTGGTGTAGGTCACCGCGATCGGCTTCATCGCGTAGCGATCCGCGACGTCGTTGTATTTGTAGATGCTGCGGTTCATCGGCTCCAGCGGATCGGAAGCCGTTCTCGTGGCGGGAGAAGCGCAGCCTTGCAACGCACCGACGATCAGTAACAGGCCAGCTAACCGGCGTCGCAACGGCCGGCGATTCGATCGAACGTCTGACTTCACGGGTGGTTTTCTTGGAGTTCGGTTGCGATGCGACCCGCGGGCGGGTCGTCACGATGGGAAAACGTCGTGCCGACATGTCGCTTATCGGCAACGTGCGCGGAACGTTGAGTGGTGGCTGGGCACAATGATGCCGCGATGTGCCGGATCGGGAAACCCTTGATTCGCTTCGACCGCGAGGGCTGCCCGGCGTTGCAATCGTCGGGGCGATCCTTCAGCATCCCCAGCCTTCGCGGTGCGGCGGCAGGAGGCCGCACCGAAACCAACCACACGACAGGGGGAGAAACCGATGGATCTGGGCATTCGCGGCAGAAAGGCGATCGTCTGTGCCGGCAGCAAGGGACTCGGCAAGGGTTGCGCAGTGGCATTGGCCAAGGAAGGCGTGGACATCACGCTGGTGGCGCGGGGCCAGGAAGCACTGGAAGCCACGGCCGCCGAGATCCGCACCGCGACCGGCGTGAAGGTGCAGACCGTCGTCGGCGACATCACGAAGCCCGACGTGCGTGCGGCCGTGCTCGCGGCTTGCCCGGAGCCGGACATCCTGGTCAACAACGCCGGTGGACCGCCGCCCGGCGATTTCCGCAAGTTCGACCGCGACACGTGGATCGCCGCCGTCGACGCCAACATGCTGACACCCATCGAGCTGATCAAGGCGACGGTCGACGGCATGCTCGCGCGCAAGTTCGGCCGCATCGTCAACATCACGTCGAGCGCGGTGAAGGCGCCGATCGACATCCTGGCCCTGTCGAACGGTGCCCGCAGCGGTCTTACCGGATTCATCGCCGGCGTGTCGCGTACGACGATCCACGCCAACGTCACGATCAACAACCTGCTGCCGGGCCTGTTCGAGACCGAAACGATGCTGTCCCGCGTCCACGCAATGGCCAAGACCAATGGGGTGGCGTTCGAGACGGCCCGCGACGGTCGCCTGAAGACGGTGCCGGCCGGTCGCTTCGGCAATCCCGACGAATTCGGCGCGCTGTGCGCCTTCGTCTGCAGCGCCCATGCGTCCTACATCACCGGGCAGAATTTCTTGATCGATGGCGGGGTCTATCCGGGAACGTTCTGAGCGGCCCGGCCGTCCGTGTTTGTCCGTCCGGTACGGGGCCTCCAGGCCCCGTATCCCCGTCTGAGAGGAATTTCCCCATGAATGCTCCGCTGAAATCCGAGAA
>JAHCKV010000079.1 GCA_026125595.1 Burkholderiales bacterium
TACCCTGCAACCATCACCGTTCCTGCGGCTGACCTTGCTGGCCGATGCGGTCGTCAGCGGCGCGACCGGACTGCTGCTGGCCGTCGGCGCCGGCTTGCTGACCGGCCTGTTGAACATTCCGGAGGCGTTTCTGCGCTATGCAGGCATCAGCCTGCTGCCCTTCGCCGCGCTGGTCGGACTGCTCGCCACGCGGGACCATGCCGCAAGATCGCTGATCTGGGCGGTGATCGTCTACAACGCGCTGTGGGCCCTCGACAGCGTGCTGGTGTTGGCGACCGGCTGGCTCACGCCCCATCTGCTCGGCCAGGCCTTCGTGCTGGCCCAGGCCCTCGTGGTCGGTGCCTTCGCGGTATTGCAGTATCTCGGCATCAAGCGATCGAGCCCGGTCCTGGCGTAGCGCGACGTCGCTCGGTTCCGACGCCGCGGTCGATCGCGGCTCCGGCCGAGCGCCAGCGCCCGACAGGCGGATTCGAGTTCTTGCGTTCCAGCGAAACCGCCGGTACGCGCATCAGCGCTCCCGCGCGAATGCCAGCGCGTCGTCCAGCCGGTCATTGCCCCAGAAAATCTCGCCGGCCACGAGGAACGTCGGGGCGCCGAAGATGCCGAGCCGGCGGGCCCGTTCGGTCTGGTGCCGCAGTGCCAGCTTGTTGGCGTCCGACTGGGCCGCGGCGATGATCGACGCCGCCGGCTGCTCCAGCACCGTCAGCACCTCCGCCACATGCGCTTCGAGACCGACATCGCGATCCTGTGCAAACGCCTGGATCATCACGCCACTGCAAAAGTCGCCGATCCACGGTTCGTCGCGACACAGCAAGGCCACGCGCAGCGGCAACACGGCCAGCCGCGGAAACACCGTCGGCTGCGTCCAGGCCAGCCCGTATTTTCGACACTGGCGGGCCAGATCGACCCACATGTACGCGCATTTTTCCGGTTGCTCGAGGAACGGCGAACTCTGCCAGCCGAGTTCCCGGAAGATCGGGCCGAGCAGGAACGGTTGCCAACTCGGCCGCACCCCGGCCGCCGTCGCCAGTTCGACGATGCGCATCACGCTGAGATAGCTGTACGGGCTGCCGAACTCGAACCAGATCTCGATGGACCGGTCGGTTGTCGCAGTCGCGACCATGGCGATGCCTCCTTCCGAGCCCGATTCGGGCGACCCGTCGATTGAATCCGCGCCGCGCCGCACGTTCAAGCGAATGTCACTACGCGCCCGACGCAACGATCTTCATCGTGCGGACATTCGCCCTCAGCGCGCCCCCCCCAGCAACCGGCGGACGTTCTCTGGCCGGGTCACGAGTTGCAGATACGCCCGCAACGCATCGCTCTGCAGGATCTGTGTCAGCGCGCGCTGTTCAGACTCCGACAGGTTCAGCTGCCGGGCCATCGTCGCCGGATCCTGCGCGAGGTTGCGGCCCAGAGAATTGACTCCGGCGGCCAGCTTGTGGCCCGTCGGCGACTCGAAGAAATCCGCCAGCAATGTCGCTTCGCGGGTCGACAGATTGCTCATCAGGGGGCCGACGAGAAACGGCTCGACCAGCGCGCGGTCGGTGTTCACGAGAACCGACAGCAGCATCCGGAACTGGGCCTCTTCGGCATTCGGCGACGCGCCGGCGTGGGCCAGATAGCCTTGCGCGAAGATCTTCATCGTCTCCACGACATCCGCGGCCCGCAACAGACGCACGATCGCCTGCTGATGTCCGGTATCGGGCTCGCCCTGCGTCGACTGCGCGAAACCGGTGCCGACCGTCAGCGCCCACGCCAGCACGACCGACTTTCGAATCCAGTGATCAAGCATGGTGTTCTTCCCGAGAATTCCGGCGGGGGAAGCCTGCCGATCGGCGCGCGGCCCGGCGGAAGCGCGTCGGCGACAGGCCGGTGGCCCGCCGAAACGTCCGCACGAAGTGCGACACGTCGCCGAAGCCCACATCGTAGGCAACGTCGGTGACCGATCGTTCCGCGTCGAGGAGCAGGCGCGCCGCGCATCGCAAGCGCGAACGGATCAAGTACTGATGGGGCGTCACACCGACGACCGCCGAGAACACCCGCAGAAAATGAAACGGGCTCCGGTCAAAACGGCGCGCGATGGTGTCGAGATCCGGCGATTCGTGCGAATGGGCCTCCAGCCACAGCGCGGCCTCGACCATCCGCCGCCGGTCCCCGGGGCGCGCGATGACGGATCTCGGCGGCTCGTCGGAAACGACGTCGATGACGCGTTTCGCGAACTGCAGCCCGATTTCGTCCAGGCCCACATCGGCATGACCGTCGACGGCGGCCTGGGCGAGGGCGCCCAGCATCATCAGTTCGGCCACGGGCGGAACGCCGCCCACGCGGGCGACGTCGGGATCCGCGCCGATCGCTTCGATCCACTCGGGCGCGAAACGAAACGACAGGCATTCGTCGCCACCGGCATGGTGATGATGGGTGCACTGGTACTCGTCGCCGGGATGTCCGAGCAGGATCGAGCCCGCCACCAGCTCGAACGCTCGACCCCGGGTCCGGTAGCCGAAGCTGCCCTTGCGCACATAGGCGATGCAATGGATGGCGTGCCGTTCCGCGAACGATGGGTCGGCCGGCCCGGCTGCGCAGCGACAGTCGACGATGGACACCGGGCCGCTTCTGAGAGTCGTACGGGTCAACAAGGGCGCTGGCGTTCACAAGGAGAATCAACCCGGCAATCTCGATCCACGGCCGCCGGCGTGTCAAGCGGAAGCCGATACGTGCACCGCAATTTTCGCCAAGCCGCGACGGCACCGACGGCGTAGAACGCCGACTTCGATCTCGACACCGGGAGTCTTGCTTGAACCCTGCATTTTTCGATGCGCTCGGCGCGGCCGGGCCGCATCCCCAACTCGGCATCCACGCCGACGTCTACGGACCGTTCATCGGCAGTTGGTCCGGCGAGTTTCGCGACTTCACCGACGGCGCTCGGGCGCCGACGGCGAGTGCGGAGGTGCATTTCGGCTGGGTCCTGGAAGGCCGCGCGGTACAGGATGTCTGGATCGTGCCGGCGCGACGGGACCGCGTTGCGTCGGCATCGGTGACCGTGCGGCCGCGTTATGGCAGCACGCTGCGTGTTTTCGATGTCCCGACGCAGACGTGGCACGTCCTGTGGACCAATCCGGTTCTGGGCACGCGAATCGAGCTGGTCGGACGCCGCGATGGGGATGCGGTCGTGCAACTGGGCATGCGCGGCACCACACCGATTCGCTGGACGTTCTCGGACATCCGTCCGGACGCCTTCCTGTGGCAGGGCCATGCATTGCAGCCGGACGGCGCCACCTGGCAACTGGAAACCGAATTCCGGCTGCGACGTCACGGCGACTGATTTCACGCCGATTTGCGGACTGCCGGTTCCAGCACCGACAGCAGCGCGCGCGCGTTGCGCTGCCCCTGATCTTCGTTGTTGGTGTTGAACACGACGTGGACCGTGTCGATCCGGTCGGCCAGTGCACGAATGCTGCGGGCGATGGCCTCGAGTTCCGCGATCGAATACACGTAGTCGAACCGCCCCGACGAAGACGGCGCCGCGGTCCGGTTCCAGCTCGCCGCGTTGCGTCCATGCAGGCGCACCAGTGCGAAATGCCCGTGCGTGGTCCGCCAGACTGCCGGCACGCTGTTGGTGAAACCCTGCGGCGCATCGACGATGGTATGCACCACACCCAGCTCCCGCAGGAACGCGAGCGTCGCCACGGCATGATCGCCTTCGAACCAGATCCGGTTGCGAAACTCCACGCTCACCGTGTGCCCCGCCATGCGCGCCACACACTCGCGGACATGCTCGTGGCCTTCGCGGTTGCGCAGCAGCCACGGCGGGAACTGGAAATGCACGAGGCCGAGCCGACCAGCCTGCTGCAGCGGCGCCAGCGCGAGGTGAAACCGTCGCCAGAGTTCGTCGCGGATCTCGGCCGGCATGCTGCGGTAGTACAGCGGCTGCGCGCCCTGCTGCGGCAACGCCTGCTGAATGTCCTTGTGCAGCACCGTGACATCGGTCTGATGGCCGGTGAACAAGCGGAACGCCTTCACGTTCATCGTGAAATCCGCGGGCGTGCGCTCGGCCCACAACTGCGCCGTCGCCGGGCTGGGCATCGCGTAGTAGCTCGAATCGACCTCCACCACCGGGAACTGCGAAGCGTAGTAGCGCAGACGGTCTTCGGCGGACTTCACCGAAGAAGGATAGAAGCGCCCGCAGGCGATCAACGACTTGTCGGCCCAGGAGGCCGTCCCCACCAGAATCGTCATGGTTCGGTTTCCATCCCCATCGGGGCTTATTACTGGATGCCGATCCAGTATAAACTTTCGGAGCCATGTCCGCCGCCTCGATCCACGCCCTCGCCACCGCGCCGTCCGCCCCCCCGGCGCGACCCGACCCGTTCGCCGGACTGAATGCCGAACAGCGCCAGGCCGTGGAGCACGGCATCGGAGCCGACGGCCCTGCGAACGCGCTGCTGGTGATCGCGGGCGCCGGCTCCGGCAAGACGATGACCCTTGCCTGCCGCGTCGCGCGGCTCGTGCTGAACGGTGCCGATCCGCAGCGCATCCTGCTGTTGACGTTCTCCCGCCGCGCAGCGCTGGAGATGGAGCGTCGTGTCGGCCAGGTGCTCCGTCAGGCGCTCGGCCTGGGTGCCGCCGGCCAGCCCCCCGCCCTTCACTGGAGCGGCACCTTCCATGGCATCGGCGCGCGGCTGTTGCGCGAATACGCGGTCCCCATCGGCCTGACGGAGAACTTCACGATCCTCGATCGCGCCGACGCCGAAGACCTGATGGGGCTGGTGCGGCACGAACTGGCCTTCACCGACAGCAGGAACCGTTTCCCGCTGAAGGGCACTTGCCTCGCGATCTATTCCCGCGTCGTCAACAGCACCCGACCACTGAGCGAAGTGCTGCAGCAAGCGTTTCCGTGGTGCAACGCTTGGGAAGCACAACTGAAGCAGCTGTTCCGCGGCTACGTGGCCGCGAAGCAGGCGCAGCAGGTGCTCGATTACGACGATCTTCTGTTGTACTGGTCCCACCTGATGGCGGAGCCGGCGCTGGCCGCGCACGTGGGTGCCCGATTCGATCACGTGCTGGTGGACGAGTACCAGGACACCAACCGGTTGCAGGCCGCGATCCTGCTGGCACTGAAGCCCTCGGGCCACGGCCTCACCGTGGTCGGCGACGACGCGCAGTCGATCTACTCGTTCCGCGCCGCCGAGGTCCGCAACATCCTCGATTTTCCGCAGCAGTTCGCCGAGCCCGCCCGGGTCGTCAGCCTGCAGCGGAACTATCGGTCGACGCAGCCGATTCTCGACGCCTCCAACGCCGTCATCGCACTGGCCGCCGAGCGCTACGCGAAGCAACTGTGGACCGACAAGACATCGTCGCAGCGACCACAACTGGTCACCGTCGAAGATGAAACCGCCCAGGCGCGCTGGGTCGCCGACCAGGTGCTGCATCAACGGGAAGACGGCCTCACGCTGAAGGCGCAAGCGGTGCTGTTCCGCAGCTCGAGCCACAGCGCCACGCTGGAACTCGAACTCACCCGCCGCAACATCCCGTTCGTGAAGTTCGGGGGGCTCAAGTTTCTGGAGGCCTCCCACATCAAGGACGTGCTGTCGCTGTTGCGCTGGGTGGAAAATCCGCGTGGACGTCTCGCCGGCTTCCGCGTCGCACAGTTGATTCCGGGCATCGGCCCCGCCACTGCAGCGCGGCTGCTGGATGCGATGGAAGCCTCGCCCGATCCGCTGACCGCCCTGCTGACGTTCAAACCGCCGGCCGCCGCCGCCGACGATTGGCAGCAGCTCGTGCAGACCTGCCGCACGCTCGTCGCCGGCACCGCACCGTGGCCTGCCGATCTCGACATCGCGCAGCGCTGGTACGCGCCGCACCTGCAACGCCTGCACGACGATGCCGCCGTGCGCGAAGCCGATATCGCCCAGCTCGTGCGCATCGCGGCCACCTACCCGAGCCGCGAGCGGTTCCTGACCGAACTGACCCTCGATCCGCCCGACGCCACCAGCGACGAATCCGGTCCGCCGCTCCAGGACGAGGACTACCTGATCCTGTCGACGATCCATTCCGCGAAGGGCCAGGAGTGGAAGGCGGTCTACGTGCTCAATGTCGTGGACGGCTGCATCCCGTCCGACATCGCCACCGGCGACACCGCACAGATCGAAGAAGAACGACGCCTGCTCTACGTGGCGATGACCCGCGCAAAGCAGACACTGCAACTGATCGTCCCGCAGCGCTTCTACGTGCATCAGCAGGCCAACCATGGCGATCGCCATGTCTACGCATCGCTGACACGATTCATCCCCGGCAAGGTCATGCGGCACTTCGACGGGGCGGGACGCACCGTCGACCCCGACAACCGCCGGACGACCGTCGCATCGGTGCCGGCCGTGGATCTGGGCGCAAAGATCCGCGCCGTGTGGGACTGAACTTCGCGTCCTCCGGAGACCGCATGCCGCGTCAGCTCGTCGTGTGCCTCGATGGCACGGGTAACCGCTTCAGCGTCCACGCCACGAACATCGTGCGGCTGTTCCGTTGCCTCGATCACGGCGCCGATGTGCTGGCGTTCTACGACCAGGGCGTCGGGACCTTCGGCACCCGCGAGACGCTGTTCGATTGGCAGAACGTGCCCGCACGCATGCTGGGGCTGGCGTTCGGATGGGGCATTCGCCGCAACGTCGAAAACGCCTATCGCTTCCTCGCCGAGCATCTGCGCGACGGCGACGAGATCTTCCTGTTCGGCTTCTCGCGCGGAGCGTTCGCCGTCCGTGCGCTGGCGGCGATGATCCGCGCCGTCGGCCTTTTGCCACCGCATCAACTGCATCTGTTCGAGTATGCGTGGACATTGCTGCGGGCACGCGACCGCGGCAAGCCCGATTTCGCGCTTCAGGCGCGGTTCAAGCACGTCTTCGCGCGGCCGACGCGCATCCGGTTCATGGGACTGTTCGACACGGTCAAGTCGGTCGGCTGGATCTACGATCCCGTGGTCATTCCGCACACCGCGAACAATCCGATCGTCGAAATCGTCCGGCATGCGGTGTCGATCGACGAACGTCGCTGCTTCTTCCGCCAGCATCTGTGGCATCCGGAACCTTCCGAACGCACCGATGTGCGCGAAGTCTGGTTCGCCGGCGTGCACTCCGATGTCGGCGGCGGCTATCCGGACGCGGAATCCCATCTGTCCCGCGTGACGCTGCGCTGGATGCTCGCGGAGGCGCATCGGTTCGGCCTGCGACTGCGCGGTGAAGCCACGCACCGGCAACTCCGGCCCCGGCGGGCCGTCGGCCCCGACGCTACCGGCATTGCGCACGAGGAGCTGCGCGGCGCATGGCGACTCGCCGAATGGATTCCGCGGAACGTGCTGACCGGCCGACCCGACGGTGAACGCGCGTGGGAGATCGGCCGCACCCGCGCCCGCTTCATCCGGCCCGGCATCCTGCTGCATCGATCCGTCGTCGACCGCATGGCCGCGATGCCCGGCTACCGTCCCGGCAATCTGCCCGCCGACCACCACGTCGTCGACGACCACCCCGATCTCCTGACGCTTCTGCCCGACAACGAGGCCCGCCGCCGGGGTTGAGCGCGCTGTTGCGGCTGGACGTGTCCTGCCCGTTCTTCGACAATCGGGCCGTCGCTCCAAAATTTGCGATTCCCATGAACACGAATCGATGGCTCCGTCGCGCGGCACTCGCCGCGCTGATCTTCTCGCTGTTTTCTCGAATCGCTTGCGCCGGCATCGCCGACATGGAAGACCTCGAGGACTTCGATCCGGCCGACGTGGATCTCACGCCGATCGCCGGTCCGTTCGAGTTCCCGTCCTCGATGGCGTTGCTGCCCGATGGCAGCGTGCTGATCTCCGAGCGGGCCGGACGCCTGCGCCTGGCGACGCCGGAGGCGACGATCCATGACATCGGCGGCCTGCCGACCATTCTGGCGATTCACCACGCGGGGCTCATCGACATTGCCCTCGACCCTGATTTCGCGAAGAACCGGTTGGTGTATTTCTCGTATTCGCACGGCACGGAACTCAGTTCGACGATCCGGGTGTCGCGCGCCGTGCTCGATCGCCGCACGTTCCGGCTGCGTCGCAGCCGCGTCATCTTCGAGAGCACGCCCGCAACGGGCGTCGAGCATCTGGGTGGGCGCATGGTCGTCACCGCCGACGGCTATCTGTTTCTGACGCTGGGCGATCGGCAGGAACGGGACCGCGCCCAGAACCTCGGCGACACGTCCGGCTCGATCATCCGCATCCGCACCGACGGCTCCGTGCCGCCCGACAATCCGTTCGCCGATTCACCATCCGCACTGTCGGAGATCTGGAGCTTCGGTCACCGCAATCCGCAAGGCCTCGCGCTCGACCCCGAGACCGGTGAACTCTGGTCCCACGAACACGGCGCGCTCGGCGGCGACGAGTTCAACCGGATCGTTCGCGGCACCAACTACGGCTGGCCCATCGTGACCTACGGCGTCGAGTATTCCGGCGACACCATCGGCGAAGGCGTCGAACGAGAAGGACTCGAATCGCCGTTGCACTACTGGACACCGAGCGACGTGGCGCCCTCGGGTCTCGCGGTGGACACCAGCGGGAACAGCAAGCACTTCTGGCTCGGTACGCTGGTCGGCCAATCGCTGGTCCGGCTCGAATGGCAGAATGACCGGATCGTCCGCGAAACGCGGCTGCTGAAAAGCAAGCTCGGCCGGATACGCGATGTGCGCATCGGTGTCGATGGTCACCTGTATCTCGCCGTCGATCATCCCGAGGCCGCGTTGTACCGCGTCAACCTCACGCAACTCAACCGCCTGCTGGAAGTCCATCCGCGGAAGCGCAGCGCGGAAGAAACCGCTCCGCAGTGAGCTTCGGCGCTCAGACGCCGACGGTGGACTGTGGCGGAAACCTCGCATCCGATCCGGCATGCTGCAGATTCGTGCCCTGCGCCAGATGCCGTCTCGACCCGAACGCGTTGGCGTAGATCCACGTGAATTCCGCGCCGAGCAGGAAGATCTGCGCCGAGTAGTAGACCCAGAGGAAGATCACGATCAACGAGCCGGCGGCGCCGAAGCTGGACGCGATGCCCGTCTTGCCGATGTAGAGACCGATCAGGAACCGACCGATGGTGAACAGCAGGCTCGTGACGATCGCGCCGAGCCAGACGTCGTGCCATTGCACCATCGCGCGCGGCATGATCTTGTAGATCATCGCGAACACGACCGTCGTGAACATGAAACCCACGACCACGTTGACAATCTGCGCCAGTACTTCCCAGCCGCCGAAGAAAGCGCCCCACCACTGGCCGAGCGCCGAGACGAGCGCTCCCACGACGAGCGACACCAGCAGCAGGAAAGCGATGCCGAGAATCATGCCGAATGCGAGCACGCGAGCCCGCAACAGATTCCAGACCCCGTTCGATTTCGCCCGTGCCGGCGCGCGCCAGATGCGATCCAGCGCGTCCTGGAGTTCTGCAAAAACCGTCGTGGCGCCTACCAGCATGACGACGAGACCGATGACCGCGGACGTGATGCTCTGGGAAGGTTCACGGACGCTGGCGAGCAGATCTTCCACCGTCTTCGCGGCACCCGCCCCCATCAACCCGCGCAGTTGCCCGAAAATCTCGCCGCGCGCGGCTTCTTCGCCGAACACCAGCCCCGCCACGGAAATCACGATCAGCAGCAGCGGCGCCAGCGAGAAGATGCTGTAGTACGACAGCGCCGCGCCCATGCTGGGCGCGTAGTCGTCCGACCAGCCCTTCACCGTGCGCTTGAGCAGATACCAGCCCTGCTGGAGCGCACTCATGTCGTCGACCTGCAGGTCGGGCTGCCGGGCAGTCGTCACGGTTTGCTCCCGGGTTCCGGCGCCGGCTCTTTTGCGGCATCCAGCAGTTGCCCGCAAGCCGCATCCGAACCCGGGCCGGTTTCGATGAGGGGCAACAGCGCCGCGATCGGCGCGATGAACGCCAACGCCACGGCACCCCCGACCCGCAGCACCAGATTCTTCTTTTCCAGTTGATAGTCCGGATCGCGGAACGTCCCGTGCAGGCGCACCGGCGTGCGCAGCGACAGGATGCCCGGATTCTTCGGCTTCGGCGCGATCCGCAGATCGAACCGTTCGTTGCCGAGATCGAAACCGCCAGCGCCTTCGATCCGCGTCTGTTCCGTGTCGACGACCATCGCCTTGGATGTGCCCTGGCCCTCCTTGACGTCGAACGCGATGACGCCGCACCGGATCGGAATGGTCTTGTCGCCACCGATCATCAGCTTGATGATCTTGCCGCCGTTCAATCCCGACACCGCATCGAGCAGGTTGGACACCTCGCCCTTCGACACCAGCACCGTGATCTCGCCGTCCGATCGGGCCGCTGCGTCGGCGACGGAATTGCCGGCACCTTTCAGAATCGCCCG
>JAHCKV010000008.1 GCA_026125595.1 Burkholderiales bacterium
ATCAACGCCAGCACCGGGGCGCTGAGCTTCGCTGGCGCACCGGACTACGAAACGCCCACCGACGCGGGTGCCAACAATGTCTACGACGTGATCGTGCAGGCCAGCGACGGCACGCTCAGCAGCTCCCAGGCCATCGCCGTGTCGGTGACCGACGTGGCGAGTACCCTGGTTGTCACGACGGCGGCGGACAACAACGACTCCGGCATCGCCATCGGGGCGAGCTTCACGAACGAGTGGCTCAATGCGCACCAGGGCGCTGATAACGCCGTGAGCCTGCGCGAGGCGATCATCGCGGCCAACAACACCACGGGCGCCGACACGATCAGCTTCAACATCGCTGGCACCACCCCCCACACGATCACGCTGACATCCGCGCTGCCCGCGATCACCGGCGCCGTGACGCTCGATGCCACCACCGACGACAGCTT
Source organism: Burkholderiales bacterium (assembly GCA_026125595.1). Classification (GTDB taxonomy): domain Bacteria; phylum Pseudomonadota; class Gammaproteobacteria; order Burkholderiales. The sequence goes on from JAHCKV010000008.1 coordinate 429, forward strand.
TGCCGCCAACGGCAACCGCCCGGCCATCGTGCTCGACGGCAACGGGCTGAACGTGAACGGGCTCCAACTCGCTTCCGGCTCCGGGGGCTCGACGATCCGCGGTTTCGTCGTCACCAACCTTCTTTTCAGCGGCATCCGGATCGATGCCGGGTCGAACGGCAACACGATCGCTGGCAATTATGTCGGCAAGCTGACCGCCGCGGGCGGCGCGGGTAGCGCTGGCACCGGCACCGGCATCGCGGTCTACGGCAACAACAACACCATCGGTGGCACGACGGCGGCCGACCGCAACGTGGTCGGCGGCAACACCAGCGATGGCATCGGCGTCGACGCCGTCAATGGCGGCGGCACCGGCAACCAGGTGCTCGGCAACTATGTCGGCATCGATGCCAGCGGCATCGTGGCGCTGGGCAACGGCGTGCGCGGCGTGGAACTGCGGGGCGGCGCGATCAACAACACGGTCGGGGGCGCGGCCGCGGGCGCCGGCAACGTGATCGGTGCCAGTGGCATCGACGGCATCCGTGTCACGGGCGAGACGAGCGACGGTAACCAGGTGCTTGGTAACTGGATTGGCATTGGTGCGGACGGCAGCACCCTGCTGGGAAACAACTCGGGTGGCGTGTCGATATCAGCAGGCGCGGACAACGCGGTGATCAACGCCAACTGGATCGTGGGCAACGGCGGCCGCGGCATCTTCGTCGGCACGTCTTCGAGCGGGCTGGTGGTACAGGGCAACCGCATCGGCACCGACGCAAGCGGCACGCTGAACCTGGGCAACGGCAGGGACGGCATCTACCTGGGCAGCAGCGTCTCGGGCAACCTCATCGGCGGCAGCGGCGCGGGCCAGGGCAATATCATCGCTTACAGCAACCAGAGCGGTGGTGCATTCGATGGCATCGGGATCGACAGCGCCGCCGGGAGCGCCAACACGCTGTTGGGCAACCTCGTCTATGGCACCAACGCAGGCCTCGGCATCAACATCATCGGGGGCAGCGAGAACGCCGCGGGCGTGACCGCCAACGATACCGGCGACGGCGACACCGGACCGAACAGCCTGCAGAACTTCCCGGTACTGGCGAGCGCGAAGACCAACGGCTCTCAGATCACGGTCAGCGGCACGCTCAACTCCGTCGCCAGCAGCGCGTTTCGCATCGAGCTGTTCGCCAGCGCGTCGGCCAACGCCTCGGGCTACGGTGAAGGCCAGCGCTTCATCGGTTTCGCCAACGTGACGACGAACGCTTCGGGCAACGCCAGCTTCACGACCACGTTGAGCGCCACGGTGGCAGTGGGCGAATCGGTGTCGGCCACGGCGACGCTGAGCAACGGCACGTTCACGACCTTCACCAATACCTCGGAGTTCGCGTTGGGCGTGGCGGCGACGTCCTCCGCGGTGATCACGAGCAACGGCGGTGGCGCGACTGCCGCAGTCAGCGTGCCGGAGACGGCGACGGCGGTGACGACCGTGGCCGCGACCGGCAGCGGCATCACCTACTCGATCAGCGGTGGTGCCGACGCGGCCAGGTTCACGATCAACAGCGCGACCGGTGTCCTGAGCTTCACGCTCCTGCCCGATTTCGAGGCACCCAGTGACGCGGGCGCGAACAACGTCTACGACGTGACGGTGCTGGCCAGTGGCGGCAGCCTGTCGACCACACAGGCGATCGCGGTCACGGTGACGAATGCCAACGAGGCGCCCATGATCGGGAGCGCGGGCGGCGGCAAGGTCTCGGCCGACTTCGCGGGAGGGCAGGACGACGGTTATGCCGTGGCGGTGCAGTCCGACGGCAAGGTGGTGGTGGCTGGAGATCGCCAGAGCGGCTCGTTCCAGTTCGCGCTGACCCGCTGGAACGCCGACGGCACGCTGGACACCACATTCGGAGGCACCGGCAAGGTGAGCACCACGGTGGGATCGACCAACGCCTACGCGTTCGCGGTGACCGTGCAGACCGACGGCAAGATCATCGCGGCCGGCTACAGCGTCAGCGGCAACCAGGTCATCGCGCTGGTGCGCTACAACGCCGACGGCAGCTTGGACGCGGCGTTCGGCACCGGCGGCATCGTGCGCACCACGCTCGGCACCAACCCGAGCGCGCGAGCCCTCGCGGTGCAGGGCGACGGCAAGATCGTGGTCGCGGGCTCCACGACCGTCAGCGGCGTGTCGCGCGTGGCGCTGGTGCGTTACAACGCCGACGGCAGCCTGGACACCAGCTTCGGCACCGGTGGCACCCTCACGACGGCGGTGGGCAGCGGCAGTGGCGCGATGGGCATGGCGCTGCGGGCCGACGGCAGGATCGTGGTGGCGGGCTGGGGCTCGAACGGCAGCAACAACGACTTCGCGGTGCTGCGCTACAACGCCGATGGCTCGCTGGACACCAGCTTCAACGGCACCGGGCAGGTGACCACGTCGCTGGGCGCCAGCGACGACATGGCCAATGCCGTGGCGCTGCAGGGTGACGGCAAGATCGTCACTGCCGGGCAGACGTCCAACGGCGCGACCAACAACTTCGCCCTGGTGCGCTACAACATCGACGGTTCGCTCGACACCGGCTTCAATGGCACAGGCATGGTCAGCACCGACTTCAGCGGCCAGAACGACTATGCCTATTCGGTCGCGGTCGCCGGCGACGGTAGCATCGTGGCGATGGGCGAGGCCCGCACGGGCTCGCGCGACTTCGCCATCGCGCGCTACCGGTCCGACGGCTCGCTGGACACCCGCTTCAACGGCACTGGCCAGCGCACGATCGATTTCTCGGGCAGCACCGACTACGGCGGCGGTGGCGCCCTCATGCCCGATGGCCGCATCGTGGTGGCCGGCACCCCCACGGTCGGCGGCAGCTTCGACATGGGTGCGGCGCGCGTCAACGTCGATGGCAGTCTGGACGCCAGCTTCGGCGGCATGGCGCCCATCGTCTACACCGAGAATGGGTCCGCCAGCGTGTTGTCGTCCAGCGTGTCGGTGTTCGACCCCGAGCTGTCTTCCGCCGGCAACTACGCGGGCGCGACGCTCACGCTGGCGCGCGCGGGCGGTGCCGACGCGCTGGACCAGTACAGCGCGACCGGCGCGCTGGCCGCGCTGACCCCAGGCGCCAATCTGGTCTATGCCGGCACCACGATCGGAACGGTCACCAGCAACAGCGCCGGTACGCTGGTCCTGAGCTTCAACGCCAGCGCCACGCAGACGCTCGTGAACAACGCGCTGCGTGCGATCGCCTACAGCAATTCGAGCGACACGCCGCCGGCTTCCGTGCGCATCGACTGGAGCTTCAACGACGGCAATGGCGGCGCGCAGGGCAGCGGTGGCGCACTGGCCGGCACCGGGTACACGACGGTCAACATCACCGCCGTCAACGACGCGCCGCTGCTGGTCCCCGCCGCGCCGACACTGGCCTCGATCCACGAGGACGAGACGGGCAACGCCGGTCAGACGGTCGCGAGCTTCGCGTCCGCGTCGGTCAGCGACCCCGACGGCATGGGGCTGCCCTACGGCATCGCGATCACCGCGACGACCCAAGGCAACGGGGCGTGGCAATACTCGATCGACGGCGGTGCGAGCTGGAGCAAGGTCGGCGTTGTCAGCGCCACGAACGCGTTGCTGTTGCGCTCCACCGACGGGATCCGATTCGTGCCGGACGGGCTGAACGGAACCAGCGCGTCCATCACCTACCGCGCCTGGGACCAGACCAGCGGCAGCGCAGGCGCAAGGGTCGATGCGTCCACCAGCACGGGCGGCAGCACGGCGTTCAGCACCTCCACCGACACCGCTTCGATCACCGTCACCGCGGTCAACGATGCGCCGACATTCGACGCGGGCACCGGAGTTGCGACACTACCCCGTGTCACGGGTGCCGATATCGCCGAGAGCATGCTGCTGCAACCGGACGGTCGCATCATCGCGATCGGCCGCAGCATGGTGCCGGGCAACAACTTCGATTTCGTCGCCGTGCGCTATCTGGCGGACGGCGCACTCGACACGAGCTTCGGCACCGGCGGGGTCGTGACCATCGATATCGCCGGTGGCAGCGACCAGGCCTACGGTGCCGCATTGCAGGCCGACGGCAAGATCGTGCTGGCGGGCTACGCCCGCGTCGGAGGTACCGACGATATCGCGTTGGTCCGGCTGAACGCCGACGGGTCCCTCGACACCAGCTTCAGCGGCGACGGCAAGCTCACGTATGCCATCGGTCTCGGCCATGACAATGCTTACGATGTGGCGGTCCAGACCGACGGAAAGATCGTGGTGGCCGCGACGGTGGTGAGCGGCAATCGCGATGTGGCGCTGCTGCGTTTCAACGCCGACGGCACGCTGGACGGGAGCTTCGGTGCCGGCGGTGTCGTCACCACCGCCGTCGGTCCCGGGGACGATCAGGCGCGCAGCCTGGTGATCCAGGACGACGGCAAGCTGCTGGTGACAGGTTACGCGTCCAACGGCACGAACGATGACTTCATGCTGGTCCGTTACTTGACGAACGGCAGCCTGGATACCAGCTTCAGTGGCGACGGCAGGCTCACGACGGCGATCGGGGCCGGCCCCGACCGCATTCGCGGCGTGATGGTGCAGGAAGACGGCCGCATCGTCGTCGTCGGATCTTCCAGCAACGGTGTCAACGAAGACATCGCGATCGCCCGGTACCTGACCGACGGCACGATCGATGGCACGTTCGGCGTCGGGGGCATCGTGACGCAGGCCATCGGTCCCGGCATCGACCAGGCATTCGACGTGCAGACCGACTCGACCGGGCGGATCGTCGTGGCGGGATACGCATCCAACGGCACGAACGTCACGTTCGCCTTGCTGCGCTATGACGCGACGGGGGTGCTCGACGCCGGGTTCGGCAACGGCGGCATCAGGACTGCGGCGGTGGGAACGGTCAGCGACGTACTGCTGGGCCTCGCGATCCGTCCCGACGGCAAGATCGTGGCGGTCGGTGCCACCGATACCGGCACCGCGAGCAGCTTCGATATCGCGGTCGCCCGATTCACCGCGGACGGCGAGCTCGATACCCGCTTCGCCGCGGTCGATACGCTGGACGGCGCACCGACCTATGTCGAGAACGGCGCGGCCGTTGTGCTCGATGCGAATGTCGAGATCTTCGACCACGAGCTGGCTGCCGCGGGCCACTACGCCGGTGCGACGCTGACCCTGTCGCGGAACGGTGGCGCGAGTGTCAACGACCTGTTTTCCGCTACCGGCGCGCTGAGTGCGCTGACGGCGGGTGATGCATTGGTGCTGTCCGGTGTGACGATCGGCACGATCACCACGAACAGCGGCGGCACGCTCATGCTGACGTTCGACGGCAACGCGACGCAGGCGCGAGTGAACGAAGCGTTGCGCGGCATCGCGTACGCGAATGCCAGCGATGCGCCGCCGGCATCGGTGCAGATCGACTGGACATTCGACGACGGCAACACCGGTGCCCAGGGTTCGGGCGGCGCTCGGGGCGTCACGGGCAGTACGACGGTGGGCATCACGGCGGTGAACGACGCGCCGGTGATCACCAGCGATGGCGGCGGCGCGACGGCATCGATGAACGTGACGGAGAACACGACGGCGGTGACGACGGTGGCGGCGACGGATGCGGATGGTCCGGGCCTGACCTATTCGATCAGTGGCGGCGCCGATGCGATTCTGTTCACCCTCGATGCAACGACCGGGGCGCTGAGTTTCGCGACTGCCCGGGACTACGAGAATCCGACCGACGTCGGCGGCGACAACGTGTACGACGTGATCGTGCAGGTCAGCGATGGCGCCGCGGCCGACACGCAGGTCATCGCCGTGACGGTAACCGATACGGACGAGTTCGACGTGGGTCCGGTGACGGACGGAAACGCGACGACGAACACGGTGACGGAGAATGCGGCGAACGGCACGGCGGTGGGGATCACAGCCAGTGCGAGCGATGGAGACGGGTCGACGAACGCGATCACGTATGCGCTGACCGATGACGCAGCGGGTCGATTCGTCATCGACGCCGGCACCGGCGTGGTGACGGTGGCGAACGGCAGTCTGCTCGACTACGAGTCGGCCCTGAGTCACCAGATCACCGTACGGGCGACCAGCGCGGACGGGTCATTCTCGGAGGAAAACTTCACGATCGCCGTCGCCAACGCGAACGACAGCGCGCCGCAGATCACCAGCGACGGTGGCGGCGCGACGACATCGGTGAACGTGACGGAGAACACGACGGCGGTGACGACCGTCACGGCGACCGATGCCGATTCGCCAGTGCTGGTCTACGGCATTGCCGGAGGGGTCGACAGTGCCCGCTTCAGCATCGATGCGACCACCGGCCAACTGACGTTCATGACGGCGCCCGATCACGAGAATCCCGCCGACACCGGGTCCGACAACGTCTATGACGTGGCGGTGCAGGTCAGCGACGGTACATGGACCGACACGCAGTCCATCGCGGTCACGGTGACCGATGTCAACGAGATGCCGGTGATCATCAGCGACGGTGGAACCGCGACGGCCGCGCTCGCCGTTGTCCAGCAGACAGTGGCGGTGACGACGGTCGCCGCGGCCGATCCGGATCAACCCGCCCAGATGCTGACGTACGCGATCGTCGGTGGTGTCGACGCCGCGCACTTTGCGATCGACGCCGGCACCGGTGCGTTGACGTTCGTGGCGCCGCCCGTTCATGCGGCGCCGATCGATGCGGATGCCGACAACGTTTACGAAGTGCTGGTGGCGGCCAGCGATGGTCAGTTGTCGTCCACGCAGATGCTGTCGGTGAGCGTGTCGCCGCCGGCATCGGCCGGTGGAGGTCCGCCGCCGGGGCCGGCGATCCCGCCGAGTGTGGAGGTCGTCAAGCCCGTGCCGTTGCCGACGGTGCCACCGACCACGCCGTCGACGCCGACCGCGCCGGCATCGCCAGGCGGGCCAGCCGGAGGGTCGGCAGCGGCCGCGACGATAGCAGCGCCCTCGGAGATGGCGGGTGGCATGGTGTTCACGGAGCAGTCGTCATTGACGATCGAGGCGCTGGTCGATCGGCGGGTGGCCGAAGCGGCCCGGATCGCGCCGGTCCGGTTCACGGCCCACTGGCTCGAGATGCCGCCGGCATCGGCGTTCGCCGAGGAATTCCGGCGGGATGCCGTCGTGTTCCGTGACTATCTGTTGAACGCGATCGCCGACTCCGGATCCGGCTCTGGATCGTTCGAGGAACTCACGGTCGAGCCGTTTGCGCTACCGGTCGTGGACGCCGAACAGACCACGCTGGGGATGGTGCTCGCAGGCGGATTCGTGGCATCGGCCGGGCTGCTGATCTGGGCCAGTCGCGGCGGCGCTCTGCTGTCGAGTCTGCTGGTGTCGTCGCCGGCGTGGCGGGGCTACGACTTGTTGCCGGTGCTCCGGCAGGATCAGAAGGAGCATGACTGGGGGGACGACGTGGCCGACACCGAAGCAGACCGGACGATACGGCGGCGGCTGGAGCCCGAAGAGGCGGCCGCCGCGCCCGGGGAGCAGCGCCGATGAGGAAGCTGAAGCGGTTGCAGTTGCTCGGTGGATTGACACCCGCGACGCGACTGGCGATCGGGCTGGTGTCGCTGATGATCTCGCTGATCCTGCTGGCCGATCTGTTCGTCGGGATCCTGCCCGACCGGGTGCAGGAGGCGAAGCGGCACCGCACCCAGGTGGCCGAGTCGATTGCCACACAGATCACCGGTGTGCTGCGGACCGGCGATCCGGATCGGCTGCGGACGGTGCTCGCTGCCGCCGTGCAACGCGAAGCGGGGCTGCTCGCAGCGGCGATCTGGACCGAGCAGGACGACATCGCCGTGACGATCGGCGACTACGCCGAACGGTGGCGATTGGGACCCCGTGACCGATCCTCGCTCGAGAACATCCGGTTGCCGATCCAGCTGGACCATCGGCCGTGGGGGGAAGTGCGGCTCGTGTTCGCGCCGGCGTTGCCGACGTCGTTGCTCGGTTGGGTGATCGATCCGGTCGTGCTCGGGTTCGCGCTGCTGGCGGCGCTCGGGTTCCTCGTGTTCCAGCTTTATTTGCGGCGCGGACTGCGGTACCTGGATCCGAGCGCCGCTGTTCCCGAGCGGGTGCGGACGGCGTTCGACACGCTGACCGAAGGCGTTCTGGTGCTCGATCCATCGGGGCGCGTGATGCTGGCCAACAAGGCGTTTCACAATCTGTGGCCCGAACGTGTGGAGCCGTTGACGGGCGTGGCGGCGTCGTCGATCGACTGGCTGGTGGGCGGGCTCGGCGACACTGGCCTGATGCTGCCGTGGACAGACGCGATGGAGCAGAGCAAACCGCTGCTGGGGTACCGGATGCGGGTCGACGTGCAAGGTCGAGGCGGGCGTGAACTGGTGCTGAACTGCTCACCGATTTCCGACGGCTACGGTCGCATCCGCGGCTGTCTGGCGACGTTCGCCGATGTGACGGAACTGCACGAGCGGACCGAGCGGTTGCGCGTTGCGCTGGACGATCTGCGCGCGTCGGAAGAACAGGTACGCCAGCAGAACGAAGAGCTGACGCGTCTCGCGACGCGGGATCCGATGACCGGCTGCCTCAACCGCCGCTCGTTCATGGCGGATTGCGAGAAGCACTTTGCCGCCGCGCGGCGCGACGGCACGCCGCTGTCCTGCATCATGTCCGACATCGATCATTTCAAGAACTTCAACGACCGCTACGGCCATGCGGTCGGCGATCAGGTGATCCAGTCGGTGGCCCGCGCGCTCGGACAGGGCCTGCGGGCCAACGATCTGCTGTGCCGCTACGGCGGCGAGGAGTTCTGCATCGTCCTGATCGGGTTCGACGTCGAGCGCGCCGCGGAAATCGCGGAGCGCCTGCGGGCCTCCATCGAGACGCGCGCCGGCAGTGCGATCCGGACGACGCAGGAGATCCGCATCACGTCGAGCTTCGGCGTCGCGGAAGTCACGGCGCAGACGCGCGACATCGCGCAGATGATCGACGAGGCGGATCAGGCGCTGTATCTGTCGAAGCGCGGCGGCCGCAATCGCGTCACCCGCTGGACGGCCGAGACGGCGCAGGCGGCGCAGCCGGCAGCGCCACCGAAACTGTCCGCCTGACCGGCGCTGGTCACCGCGACGTCATGCGGCGTTCGCGAGTCCGGGAAAGAACATCGACATTGCCGCATCGATGTTGGCGACGGCTTCGGCCCGGATGTCCGTCAGCGCTTCCAACGGAAAGTCCACCACTTCGGCGACGGTCGGTGCGACGAGCGCCCGCATCTCGTCACCGTTCAGGTTCCGCTCGACCGCCAGCACGATGGCGTTGGCAACGTTCAGCAGCGATGCTTCGAGCGGCCTTTGACCGGCGGTGGCGGGATGGTGCTGGGCGCCGATCGCGACCGCGAACGTGTCGGGCAGATTCCACGTCCGGATCAGCTGGCACCGACCGCAGCCGCGTCGTGTAACCGATCAGTGACCGCCTGACGGCTTCAGCGGCCGATTCCGCGGCGGCGACGCGCCGGCCTGCTCGGCGAGGGCGGGAATCAGGTACATCACCAGATGACCGATGTCGGCCAGCAACCCTTCGACCAGCAGCCGCTCGAGATCGGTGATGCCATGCAGGCGGGCGGCGCCGCGGGCAGCGACACTGCGCAGAACGCTGGCGCGCCAGTAGCGCTCCATATCCATCTGTGCCGCGGGGATGCCCCGGAATGTCGTGGCGAGGCTGGTCGCCAGCACGATGTCGTGCACGCGTTGCATGCCCAGTACCCACAGCGCATGGGACACCGTTTCGACGCCGCCGGGAATGCCGAAATAGGCACTGTTGACGACCCGCAACACGGCGGCGCTCATGCCGGGATCGCAGGCGATCAACTCGGCCAGTTGCGTGCCCGACCCGCGCGGATCGTCCAGAACCTGCTTGACCCGCTGGAAGGAAGCCGGCAGCGAGGCCAGGTGCCGGACGCTGGCGACCAGTTCACCTGGAGTGCGCATGGAAGCTCGTTGAATCAGACGATATCAGCCATCCGTAACGGCAGGCGCGCCGAAGACTTGAGTGCGCGGCCGACGAGGCAGGGGTCGCGGACACCCGGCCATCCCGCGAAGCCCCTATGATTCGCCCCTTTTGGTGTCGAGAACTGATTGAGAGGAAAGGGGCGTGGACATGGTGAGCTCCCTGAAGCAGGGTATCAGCGCAGCCGACGATGCCGCCGAGCAGAGGTCCGCACGACGGTCGAATCGATCATCGCGGATGTCGAGAAACGGGGCGACGCGGCGGTCCGCGAATACTCGGAGCGCTTCGACAAATGGTCGCCGCCGAGCTTCCGGCTGACGGAGGCCGACATCGACGCCGCGATCCAATCGATGCCGCCGCGGGACGTCGACGACATCCGCTTCGCGCAGACGCAGATCCGCAACTTCGCGCAGATCCAGCGCGATTCCATGCGGGACGTCGAGGTCGAGACGCTGCCCGGCGTGATCCTGGGGCACAAGAATCTGCCGGTGAATTCCGTGGGCTGCTACGTGCCCGGCGGCAAGTATCCGCTGGTGGCGTCGGCCCACATGACCATCCTGACCGCGAAGGTGGCCGGGGTGCCGCGGGTCATCGCGTGTGCGCCGCCGTTCCAGGGCAAGCCGTCGGCCGCAATCGTCACGGCCATGCATCTGGCCGGCGCCGACGCCATTTACTGTCTGGGTGGCGTGCAGGCCATCGCCGCGATGGCCGTCGGCACCGAGACCATCCAGGCCACCGACATGGTGGCCGGTCCCGGCAACGCGTACGTGGCGGAAGCCAAGCGTCAGCTCGCCGGCCGCGTGGGCATCGACCTGTTCGCCGGCCCCACCGAAACGCTGGTGATCGCCGACGATTCCGTGGACGGCGAGATCTGCGCGACCGATCTGCTGGGCCAGGCCGAGCACGGCCCCAATTCGCCGGCGATCCTGTTGACCAACTCCGAGAAGCTGGCCCGCGACACCATCGCGCAGATCGAGATCCAGCTGAAGACGCTGCCCACGGCCGCCGTCGCCGGTCAGGCCTGGAAGGACTACGGTCAGGTGATCGTCTGCGACACGTACGAAGAGATGGTGATCGAGGCCGATCGCGGAGCCTGCGTCCGAGTACGTGCAGGTGATGGTTTTGGGGGCATGATCCGACTATTTCCTGAGCAACATGCACAACTACGGCGCGTTGTTCCTGGGGCCGGAAACCAACGTGTCGTACGGCGACAAGGTCATCGGTACCAATCACACCCTGCCTACGCGCAAGGCCGCGCGCTACACCGGCGGATTGTGGGTCGGCAAGTTCATCAAGACCTGCACCTACCAGAAGGTGAAGCCGGAAGCGACGGCGATGATCGGCGAATACTGCTCGCGGCTGTGCGCGATCGAAGGTTTCGCCGGGCACAAGGCGCAGGCCGACGACGCCCGCGTCGCGCGCTACGGGCATCTGCAGCCGGCGGCCCATCGCTGAGCGGCGCGGTGATGGCGACAATCCAGGGACTCGACGGCCGTGTGGCCGTCGTGACCGGTGGTTCGGGCGGCATCGGCGCCGAGATCTGCAGCGCGCTGGCGCAAGCCGGCGCCACGGTCGTCTTCACGTGGCGGACCGATGGGGCCGGTGCCGCGGCACTGGTCGAACAGTTGGGCGAAGGCCGTCACGAAGCGGTCCGCGTCAGCGTCGACGACAGCGCCGCGCTGCAGGCGTTGGCGACGGGCGTACAGGCCCGCCACGGCCGCTGCGACATCCTCGTGAACTGCGCCGGCATGACGCGATTCGTGCCGCACGCCGATCTCGACGGACTCGACGACGCGATCATCGACGAGATCTTCCGCGTCAACTGGCGCGGTTCGTTCGCCGCAGTGCGCGCTTTCCGGCCGCTGCTGAAGGCGAGCGGCAAGGGTCTGGTCGTGAACATCTCGTCCATCGCGGGCGTCACGGCGATGGGCAGCAACGTCGCCTATTGCGCATCGAAGGCCGCGCTCGATTCGATGACGAAGTCGCTGGCGCGTGCGCTGGCACCCGAGATCCGCGTCGTGTCGGTGTCGCCCGGGCTGGTGGACACCGAGTTCGTCAAGAATCTCGATCAGGCCTGGCGCGACGAGCAGGCATCCCGCACGCCGCTGCGCCGGCTTGCGGCGCCGTCGGAAGTCGGTGCAGCGGTCCTCGCCGTCGCCACCACGCTGACCTATACCAACGGCTGCATCATCCCCGTGGACGGCGGTCGGCCACTGGGCTGACCGGACCTGACCCGACGGCTGCGGCATCCGCCGCGGCCGTCTTTCCCATCGCTATCCGCGCCCGTCGGCCACGTCCCCGTGGTTTCGGTTGATGCGTTGCAATACATCAATGGTTAATGTATAAACCAATCGCCACAGCAATGGTTAATGTATAAACCTTTACTCAATCGACGCCGCCGATGCCGGGTTCCGAATCCTGTCGCTGCCATGTCCGCCGATCGATCCGTGCCGCGGGCACCGTGTGTCTTCGGAGTGCGCGTCCGTGGGGCTGACGCAGGAACGCCCCGCCACCGCAGCGGCGCAGCCCGCGCTTCGCGAGGCGTCGCGGGATCTGCCGTGCATCGAAGGTGTCCACGACCTCGGTGATTTCCGGCTGCAGAGCGGTGAGGTGCTGCCGTCGCTGCGCATCGCGTATCGCGCCTACGGTCGATTGAACGCCGACCGATCCAACGTCGTCGTGCACCCGACGTCGTTCGGCGCGTCGGACGACGACGAGGAATGGCTGGTCCACGAAGGCGTGCTCGATGCGACCCGCAATTTCGTCGTGATCGTCAACCTGATCGGCAACGGCAAGTCGACCGCGCCGAGCCATCGGCCCGCCGTGCGCGGGTTTCCGCTGGTGTCCCTGTACGACAACGTGCAGGCCCAGATGCTGACGCTGGAGGCCGTGTTCGGCATCCGCGACGTATCGATGGTCTACGGTTGGTCGATGGGCGGCATGCAGGCCTATCACTGGGCGGTGGCGTTCCCCGATCGCGTGCGGCGCATCGCGGTCGTGTGCGGGTCGGCCCGATGTTCCGTGCACAACCACGTGTTCCTCGAAGGCGTCAAGGCGGCGCTGCAGCTGGACCCGGACTTCGCGGAGGGTTGGGCGAGCGGTCCGGCCCGGCGTGGACTCAAGGCGATGGCGCGCGTGTACGCCGGCTGGGCGCTGTCGCAGCAGTGGTATCGCGAAGCGCGCTGGACCGATGTCGGCTATGCATCCCTCGACGACTTCCTGAAGCGATCGTGGGAGGACCAGTTCGTTGTCGGTCATCCGAACGATCTGTCCGCGCAGATCCGGACCTGGCAGCACGCCGACATCGGGCGACATGAAGGCTTCGGCGGCGACTGGCGACGGGCATTGCAGAGCATCGATGCGTCGGTGCTGCTGATGCCCGGTGCGACCGATCTGTATTTTCCGGTCGCCGACAACGCGATCGAACTGCCGTACCTGAAGCGCGGGCGGCTGGAGCCCATCGATTCCATCTGGGGTCACCGCGCCGGCAATCCACGGCACCGCGGTGCCGATCTCGCGTTCCTGCGCCAGGCCGTGGCCCGCCACCTGGCGAGCGAATGACATGCGCTTCGCCGATTCCATCCGCCGTTCGTCCGCACCACCGGATCCGGGTGGGCCAACGGACGGTCGGCAACTCCGTCGGGCCGGCATTGCCGGGAGGATCCCCGACGTACATCAAACGATGTTCCTCGAGGAGCACAACCATGGCTGTCGGCACCAGTGCCATCAAGACCGGACCCAACCAGGACGCCGGCGCAACGACGCAAGCGTCCCCGCCGACCGGCAATGCCGCGCACGCGCTGTTGCGCGGCGACGGTTCGGCGATCAATCCGTTCGAACTGACGATCGAGCGATTGGGCTCTTCCATCAAGATGGGGCTGTTCGCGCCCGGCGATCAGTTGCCACCGGAACGCGAACTGGCGGCCCTGATGGGCGTGAGCCGGCTCACATTGCGGGCGGCGCTGCGCGCGCTCGAACGCGCGGGGCTCGTCACCGTCCGGCGCGGTCGCTACGGCGGCACCTTCATCACCGATCAGGTGCCGAAGCTCGGCGACAAGTCGGGTCTGGAAACGGCGACCAACATCGCGCCGGCGGTGCTGGAAGACTGGATCGCCCAACGCTGGGTGCTGGAGACCGGTGTTGCGGATCTCGCCGCCCGCAATGCGTCGGATGCGCAGATCCGTGCGTTGATCGAATTGAACGACCAGATGAAGCGTTTCGAGCACGACCTGAGTCAGTACCGGCCGCTCGACACGATGTTCCACCTCGGGCTCGCACGGGCGACCGGCTCGGCCGGTCTCGAGACCTGGGTGGCCCAGACCCACGCGCGATTGTCGGAGCTCATGCGGCTGATTCCGTCGACACGCGGTGCGCTGTCCAACTCGACCGACTATCACACGCAGATTCTCGACGCGATCGCGCAGCGCGATCCGGTCGAGGCCCGTCGCGTGATGGCGCTGCACGTGGATGCGACCACCAGCATGTTGCGCGGACTGCTGCCGCAGGGTGCGGCAAAGCGGGCCGCACCGAAGCGGCGGCGCTGACGATGGACGCCTTTCCGCAATCCGAATCCCGTCGCTCGTTCGCACCCCGATGAAGACGAGCCGACGCCTTTCCCGAACCACCCACCGATCCGGACCCGCAAGGACTTCTGAATGAACGCTCTCACCGACGCCACCACCAACCCGAAACTGCGCGCGCTGTCCGAAGCAGGCGTGAAGTACGTGCTGGCGAGCTTCGTCGACCTGCACGGCAACTGCAAGGCGAAGGCAGTGCCGCTGACGCACTTCGAACACATGATGGCCGGCTCCGAGCTGTTCACCGGCGCCGCGTTGGACGGCGTGCCGCAGGAAGTCAACGACGAAGAAGTCTCGGCGCACCCGGACATCGACGGGCTCGTGATCTGCCCGTGGAATCCGGAGCTCGCCTGGGCGCCGAGCGATCTGTATATCGGATCCGCGCCGTTCGAGGCCTGCGCCCGCGGCATCCTGAAGAACGTGCAGTCCCAGGCGGCCGAACTGGGCTTGTAGCTGATGCTCGGCATCGAACCCGAGTTCTTCATCCTGAAGGAAGACGAGAAGGGCAATCCCGTTCCGGTCAGCGAGCGCGATGTGCTCGACAAGCCGTGCTACGACGTCAAGGGTCTGCTCGACAGCTATTCGTTCGTCGACGAGCTGGTGTCGGCGATGAACGGACTCGGCTGGGACGTCTATTCGTTCGATCACGAAGACGCCAACGGACAGTTCGAGATCGACTTCACGTACACCGATGCGCTGACGATGGCGGACCGGATCACGTTCCTGCGATTGATGGTCGGCGAACTGGCCCGCAAGCGCGGCTGGTTCGCGAGCTTCATGCCCAAGCCGTTCCGCGACCGTACCGGCAGCGGCGCGCACTTCAACATGTCGCTGGCCGATCTGGAGACCGGCGAGAATCTCTTCAAGACCGACAACGACCCGCGCGGGTGCGGCATCACCAAGCTGGGCTACCAGTTCATCGCCGGGATCCTGCGTCACGCACCGGCGATCTGCTCGGTGATCGCGCCCACCGTGAACAGCTACAAGCGGTTGGTTCGCAAAGGTTCGATGTCGGGCTTCACGTGGGCGCCCGTCTTCGTCTGCTACGGCAACAACAACCGCACGAACATGCTGCGCATTCCGCTGGCCGGTGGTCGCGTCGAATGCCGGGCGGCGGACATCTCGTGCAACGTCTACCTCGGCGCCGCGCTGATGCTGGCGGCCGGCCTCGAGGGTATCCGCGAAGGCCTGGATCCGGGCGAACCGCATGCCGAGAACATGTATCTCTACTCCGACGAAGAGTTGGCGCAGAAGGGTATCCGCTATCTGCCGCGCACGCTCGGCGAAGCCATCGACGCGTTCGAGGCGGATCCGCTGACGAAGCAGGTCTTCGGTGACGTGATGTTCAAGGCATTCCGCGACTACAAGCGCAACGAGTGGCTGTCGTACCAGACCCACGTGACGGATTGGGAACGCAGTCGTTATCTGAAACACTTTTGACGATCGGAGCGGCGGGCCACACCGCCGTTGCAAGAGGAGATCACGCCATGAATGCAATCGTGGAAATGCGCAAGACCGAGGCCGGAATCGATTCGCTGCTGCAGGAGGTGGCGCGGATCGGCGCGCTGCCGCTCGACCGGTCGGAAACGTTGCCGACCGGAGCCTATACGAGCGAGGCGTTCTTCGATCTCGAAGTCGAGCGGCTGTTCAAGCCCGGCTGGGTCAGCGTCGCCCACGTGTCGCAGTTGCCGAACAAGGGCGACTACCTGTCGCTGAACCTGTTCGGCGAACTGGTCGTGATCGTCAACGACGGCGACGCGATCCGTGCACTGTCCCGCGTCTGTCTGCATCGCTGGGCGCCGATCTGCGAGGGCAACGGCAATGCGGGCAGTTTCGTGTGCCCGTTCCACAAATGGGCCTACCGGCTCGACGGTCGATTGATCGGCGCTCCGCTGATGGAGGAGGCTGCGGACTTCCATCCGGAATCCTGTTCACTGCCGGCATTTCGCTCCGAAGTCGTCGACGGATTCGTATTCGTCAATATCGACGGCACGGCGGAGCCGCTGCGGCCGGCGCTGGCGGAGATGTCCGATCTGCTGAAGAACTACCAGATGGACCGCATGGTGATCGGCTCGGTGCTGCAGTACGAGTGCGCGTTCAACTGGAAGATCATGGTCGAGACGTTCATGGAGTGCTACCACCATATCGGCCCGCACGCGGCGACGTTCGAACCGGAGTTTCCGGCGCGGATCAGCTATGTCGAGGACGGGCGGCCCGCATGGACGCGCGGATTCGGTGTCGCGCGTCCGGAGATCGTGCCGGACGTGTTCGACGTCGGCCTGCCGCGATTCCCCCTCGTGAACGCGAAGGAGTGCGAATCCTTCGGGCTGTATCTGGCCTATCCGTCGCACATCATCGCGACGTTCCCGGATCGCGTCGTCTGGTTCGACGTGCAGCCGGTCGGCGCAGCTCTGACACGACTGACGGCCTACCAGTTCGTGCAGCCCGAAGCGAAGGCGATGGAGGGCTTCGATCAGGAGATGGCGGTCCAGACCAAGGTCTGGGACGTGATCAACCGGGAGGATATCGAGGTCAACACGATGCAGCAGATCGGCGCGCAGTCGGGCTACGTGAAGCCTGGCCGGTTGAGCCATCTGGAGAAGGCGATCTGGCAGCTCGGGCAGTTCGTCGCCACGAAGGTCGCAGCGCCGCAGTCGGCGCGGCATCGCTGAAATGTCCGCGGCATTGCCGCTGCACGCAGAACCGACCGTCGCGTGCGTGCGCTAGACGGCCGACCGATACCCCGTCGATCGAAGGAGAGAACCATGAACGCCGTTGTCGAACTCCGGAAGAACCCCGATGCGCTGAAGACGTTGCTGCAGGAAGTGGCGCGGATCGGGGCGCTGCCGCTGGAGCGAGCCGAGACCTTGCCGCCCGGTGCGTACACCAGTCCGGCGTTCTTCCAGATGGAAGTCGACAAGGCGTTCAAACCCGGCTGGATCTGCGTGGCCCACGTGTCGCAATTGCCGCACAAGGGCGACTACCTGTCGCTGAATCTGCTCGGCGAACTGATCGTCGTCGTCAACGACGGCGACCGCATCCGCGCGCTGTCACGGGTCTGCCTGCACCGCTGGGCGCCGATCTGCGAAGGCAAGGGCAACACCGCCAGCTTCGTGTGTCCGTTCCACAAATGGGCCTACAAGCTCGACGGCCGGTTGATCGGCGCGCCGCTGATGGACGAGGCGGCCGACTTCCATCCGGAGTCGTGTTCGTTGCCGGCATTCAACGCCGAAGTCGTCGACGGCTTCGTGTTCGTCAACATCGATGGCACCGCCGAACCGCTGAAGCCGGCGCTGGCGGAGATGTCCGCAGTGCTGAAGAACTACCAGTTGGAGCGCCTCGTCGTCGGATCCGTGCTCGAGTACGAATGCAAGTTCAACTGGAAGATCCTGGTCGAGACGTTCATGGAGTGCTACCACCACATCGGTCCGCACGCGTCGACGTTCGAGCCGGACTTCCCGGCGAAGATCAGCTACGTCGAGGACAGCCGCCCGGCGTGGACGCGCGGCTTCGGTGTCGCGCGGCCCGAGGTCGTGCCGGAGGTGTTCGACGTGGGGTTGCCCCGTTTCCCGGAAGTCAATGCCGAGGAGTGCTCGGCGTTCGGGCTTTATCTGATGTATCCGTATCACCTGCTGGCGACCTTTCCGGATCGCGTGGTCTGGTTCCACGCACAACCGGTGGGGCCGGACGTCACGCTGCTGCGCTGTCACCAGATGCTGCAGCCCGAGACCGTGGCGCTGCCGGAGTTCCCGAAGATGATGGCGATCCAGGACAAGACCTTCGACGTCATCAATATCGAGGACATCGAAGTCAACGTGATGCAGCAGATCGGTGCGCACTCGGGTTTCGTGAAACCGGGCCGGCTGAGCCATCTGGAGAAGGCCGTCTGGCAACTCGCCCGGCACGTCGCGACTAAGGTCACGGCACCCGAATCGCCGCAGCACCGTTGAGCGCGATCCGATGCAGCCGACCCTGACAGGCAAGCGTGTGCTGGTGACCGGCGCCAGCCGCGGCATCGGCCGCGCGCTCGCGGTGGGATTGACGGCGGCCGGCGCCGATGTGGCGATCGCGGCGCGGGATGTTGCCGGGCTGCAGGAGACGGCTCTGCAGGCGGGACGGCCGCTGCCGACGGCAGCGATGGACCTGCTCGATCTGCAGTCGGTGCGCGATGCGATCGACGGTCTGGCCACGAAACTCGGGGGTCTCGACGTGCTCGTCAACAATGCCGGTGTCGAGAACGTGTGTCCGGCCCTCGACGTGTCGGAAGCGATCTGGGACCGGATCGTCGATACCAATCTGAAAGGGCAGTTCTTCAGTGCGCAGGCCGCCGCCCGGATCATGGCCGGCACCGGCGGTTCGATCATCAACAACTGTTCGATCGCGTCGGCGTTCGGTATTCCGACCGCGGTGCCCTATGTGTCGAGCAAGCACGGCCTGCTCGGCATGACCCGTGGTCTGGCGACGGAGTGGGCGCCGCTGGGCATCCGAGTCAACGCCATCGGCCCCGGCTACTTCCGTACCGCGATGACCGATGTGTTCTACGAGAACCCCGAATGGCAGAAAGCGATGCTGCCCAAGATCCCCGCCGGCCGTTTCGGCGAGCTGGAGGATCTGGTCGGCGCGGTCGCCTTCCTGGCGAGCGATGCGTCCTGCTATGTCACGGGGCAGATTCTGTACGTCGATGGAGGTTTCTCGAGTGCGTTGTAGCCCGTTTCCGTTCCGGGTGACCGGAGCGGCCTGACCCCATCTGGAGAATTGCCACCATGCATCGCGTACTTCGAAACATCGCAGCGGTCGTCTTGTCCGCCTTCGTCCTCGTCGCCGCTCCGGCGGTTTCCGCCGCACCCCCGAAGGTCGTTGTCGGCACGACCATGTGGATCGGCTACGCGCCGCTCTTCGTCGCCGTCGATCAGAAGCTGTTCAAGGCTCACGGCATTACCGTCGACCTGAAGGTGTTCTCCGATGGATCGGTGGTGTTGCCGGCCGTGGCCACGAAGAGCCTCGATCTGGGCACCGTGACCTACGACATGCTGGCGGGCCAGGTCGATCAGGGGCTCAAGCTGAAAGCCGTGTTTCCGATCGACTATTCCAACGGCGGCGATGCGATGGTGGTCGACAAGTCGGTCAAGAGCCTGAAGGACCTGAAGGGCAAGATCGTCGCGTTCAACGAACTGACGCCGTCGGAGATCCTGCTCGCGTACTTCCTGCAGAAGGAGGGCATGAGCATGGCCGACATCAAGCCTGTCAACATTCCGGCGGAGCAGGTCGGCGCGGCGCTGCTGGCCGGCACCGCGTTCGCCGGCGTCACGTACGAACCGCACATCACCGAAGTCATCAAGAAGGACAAGAAGAAGAGCTTCGTCGTGAAGTTCACGTCGAAGGAAGCGCCAGGTCTGATCTCGGACTTCTTCGTCGCATCCCATGACGGCATCGCCAGTCGTCGCGCCGATTTCGATGCGTTCTTCAAGGGCTATCTCGACGGCATCGCGTCGATGAAGAAGAGTCCGGCCAAGGCCATCAAGAGCATCGCCAAGCAGATGGGAATCTCCGAAGCAGAAGTGAAGGAGCAACTGCCGCTGGTGCAGATCGTCGACGGACCTCAGTTGAAGTCGATGATGATCGACGGCGGCAGCGATCTGTCGATCTACAGGACGGCGCCGGTGATCATCGAGACGCTGAAGGCGAAGGGACAGTTGAAGAGCGACACCGTGATCGCCGACACCGTCGACGCGAGCTTCGTGCAGGGGTTCTGAATCGATGGACTGTCGCTTCGTGTTCGAAGACGGAGAGGCGTTCGGCGCCCCTTCCGTCTCAGGCGAAACGCTGCTGGCCACGGCGGAGCGCGCAGGCGCTTCGCTGCTGGTGGACTGTCGCGAAGGTACCTGCATGTCGTGCCGCGGGCGCCTGACGGCCGGCAAGGTCGACTACGCGCCGCGGTACCAGCGGACGGTGCAGATCGCGCCGCTGGCGGCCGACGAAGTGCTGTGCTGCATCGCGCAGCCGGCGCAACCGCAGGTGGAGATCACGTTCAGCTATCCGCGGGCCGCGGTCCGGCCCGTGCGGCCGATGGTGCTGGAGTTGCAGGAGATCGTGCCGCAATCGGAGAAGGTGGTGCTGGTGCGCGGCGCGATCCGCGGACGGTTCAAGCTCGCCTTCATGCCGGGGCAGTATCTCGACATCTCGATCCCCGGCACCGACAGTCGTCGCAGCTATTCGATGGCGAATGCGTCGTCGACGCCCAACGCGGTGGAACTGCATGTGCGGCTCGTGCCCGATGGCGTGATGAGCGAGTACCTGACCAACCGTGCCAGGCCTGGCGATCTGCTGGATGTGCGCGGGCCGCTGGGCGTGTTCTATCTGCGTCGTCGGCCGGTGCCGCGGGTGTTCGTGTCGGGTGGCACCGGACTGGCACCGATGGTCGCGATGCTGCGGGATCTCGTAGCGTGGGGTGAGCTCGACCAACCGGTCTCGTTGCTGCACGGTGTGACGACCCGCGGCGATCTGTACGGCATCGATGAAGTGAAGCAGTTGCTGACGCACTTTGCCGATGCGCGATTCGCGGTGGCGATGGTCGAAGCCGATGCCGCATGGGACGGCGTGCAGGGGTTCGTCACCGATCTGCCGCTGGCCGCCGAGTTCGAACGACTCGGCACCGATATCGACGTGTACCTGTGCGGGCCGCCACCGATGATCCAGGCGGTGCGTCACGTGAGCGATCGTGCCGGCATTCCGTCGCGACGCGTGTTCTCGGAAGCGTTCTCCGCCGCGCCCGCGTCGGCCAACAGCAAGTAACCGGGCGGCCTTCCGCCTTCGTCTTCGGTCGCCGCCGTCGGCGCGTCGACCTCCACAAACGATCGGCCCTCGCGGGCGATCGGCTCAGGAGAATCATCCGCATGGATCTGGAACTGAAGGGACTGCGCGCCGTCGTGACCGGTGGCACCAAGGGCATCGGCCGTGGCATCGCCGACACGCTGGCGGCGGAAGGTGCAGATGTTTCCATCTGCGCCCGCAACGGGGCCGAGGTTGCGGCGGCAGTCGAAGCGCTGCAGGCGCAGGGCGTGCGCGCGATGGGCAAGGCGCTGGACGTTTCCGATGCCGGCGCATTGAAGGCGTGGGTCGACGAAACGGCGGCTGCGTTCGGGGGCATCGACATCGTCGTCGCCAATGTCAGTGCGCTGGCGCTCGACAACGACGAGGCGGCGTGGAAGATCGGGTTCGACGTGGACTTGATGGGGACGGTGCGGCTGGTCGACGCGGCGTTGCCGTATCTGGAGCAGAGCAAGCTGCCGTCGATCGTCACGATCGCGAGCATCTCGGCGCGGGACATCGATTTCACGGCGGGACCGTATGGCGCGTTGAAGGCGGCCATCGTTCACTACACGCAGGGTCTGGCGTACCGCCTCGGGGCCAAGCGCATCCGTGCGAACTCGGTGTCGCCGGGGGACACGTATTTCGAAGGCGGCGTGTGGGACAAGATCAAGGCGGACGATCCGAAGATCTACGAAGCGTCGATCGCTTCGTGTCCGCTGGGC
>JAHCKV010000080.1 GCA_026125595.1 Burkholderiales bacterium
AGTTCTGGCGATCGGCGGCGTCGATCCAGCCCGACGGCAGGGTGCCCGCCAGATTGCTCAGCAGGATCGGGAACAGCACGATGAACGCCGCACCGAAGAAGTTACCGATGATGCTGCCCATGCCGCCGATGATGATGATGAACAGGATCTGGAACGACCGGTTCAGATCGAGGCCGTGCGGCTCGACCGTGCCCAGATAGGCGAACGCCCAGAGCATGCCGGCGATGCCGAGGTAGAAGGAACTGACCGCGAACGCCAGCAGCTTGGCGCGGAAGATCGGAATCCCGATCACCGTCGCCGCGGTGTCCATGTCGCGCACCGCCATCCAGTTGCGGCCGGTGGCGCTGCGCACGAGATTGGCGGCAAACCACGTCAGCAGGCTGACGATGCCGAGGGTCAGCAGGTAGCGCCCGGCCGGAGAACTGAAATCGCGTCCGAGAATCTCGAGCTTCGGTGCCGAGATCACGCCGGACGGCGTGAAGTTCGAGAACCAACCGAACTTGACCAGCACCCACTGGATGAAAAACTGCGCCGCCAGGGTCGACACGATCAGGTAGAAGCCCTTGATGCGCAGGCTCGGCAGACCGAACAGCACGCCGACAGCCGCGCTCACCAGTCCACCGAGCAGGAAGCTGAGCGGCAACGGCAGGCCGGGAATGCGCAGCGCGAAGTTGTACGCGGCGTAGGCGCCAACGGCCATGAAGGCGGCCGAGCCCAGCGACAGCTGCCCCGTGTATCCCGTCAGGATGTTGAGTCCGAGCGCCGCCAGCGAGAACACCAACAGCGGAATGAGGATCGCATTGAACCAGTACTCGTTGCCGATGAACGGCACGACGACGAACGCGAACGCGAGCAGCAGGCCAAGCGACAGGCGCTCCTGCCGCAGCGGCAGTGCGCGGCCGTCGACGGCGTAACGGGTGGCCA
Source organism: Burkholderiales bacterium (assembly GCA_026125595.1). Lineage (GTDB taxonomy): Bacteria > Pseudomonadota > Gammaproteobacteria > Burkholderiales. Next base: position 925 of record JAHCKV010000080.1, read on the forward strand.
GTTGGCCGGCTTCCTGGAACAGCATGTCAAACCCTCTGCACGGTGCGTTCGCCGAACAATCCGGCGGGGCGGATGCTCAGGAAGATGATGGCGAGCACATAGGGGAACCAGTTCTCGATGCCGCCATCGACCAGCGGACCGAGGTAGACCTCGGCCAGCTTCTCGCCGGCACCGACGATGAGGCCGCCGACGATCGCGCCGGAGATCGACGAGAAGCCGCCGATGATCAGCACCGGCAACGCCTTGAGCACGATCAACGACAGCGAGAACTGCACGCCGACCCGCGCACCCCACAGCAGGCCGGCGACGATGCTGACGAATCCGGCCACGCCCCAGACGATGGCCCAGACGCGCTTCAGATCGATGCCGACGGCGAGCGACGCGAGCGGATCATCTGCCACGGCGCGCAACGACAGACCGATGCGCGTCTTGTGGAACAGCAGGGAGAGTGCAACCACCAGCAGCGCGGCGGTGCCCGCGGCGAACAAGTCGAAGCTGCTGAGCAGAATCCCCGACACTTCGAACGGTTCGTCGGTGATGCCCAGATCCAGCTCATGCACCTGTGCGCCCCACAGCACCTGGGCCAGCCCTTCGATGATGAAACTCAGGCCGAGGGTCGCCATGAACAACGTGATCGGCGGCCGGTTGACCAAGTGACGCAGCACCGCCCGTTCGATAGCGACGGCCAGCAGCAGCATCGCCGCCAGGGTGATGCCCAGCGCCGCAGCGAACGGCAGGCCGCGTTCCACCAGACTGACGAAGGTCAGCGCGGCGAACAACACCATCGAGCCCTGCGCGAAGTTGAAGACGCCGGACGCCTTGTAGATCAGCACGAAGCCGATGGCGACCATCGAGTACATGATCCCCGCCAGCAACCCACCCGTGAGCACTTCGAAGAAGAATTCCATGGCGTGCCTTCTTCAGTGCGTAGAACCGAGATAGGCGCGGATGACTTCGGGATCGTCGCGCACCACGTCGGGCACACCGTCGGCGATCTTGCGGCCGTAGTCGAGCACGACCACATGGTCGGAGATGTCCATCACCACGCCCATGTCGTGCTCGATCAGGATGATCGTGGTGCCGAAGCGACGGTTGGTCTCGAGGATGAAACGGCACATGTCCGTCTTCTCTTCGACGTTCATGCCGGCCATCGGCTCGTCCAGCAGCAGCAGGCGCGGTTCGGCAGCCAGCGCGCGCGCAAGCTCCACCCGCTTCTGCAATCCGTAGGGCAGGGTGCCGACGATGCGCTTGCGATGTCGCTGGATCTCGAGGAACTCGATGATGCGTTCGGCCGCTTCGCGATCCTCGGCCTCCTCGCGCAACGCGCGCGGCAGGCGCAGGCCGCGCTCGAGAAAGCTGGCGCGACTGCGCAGGGTGCGGCCGGTCAACACGTTGTCGAGCACGCTCATGCCCTTGAACAACGCCAGGTTCTGGAACGTGCGTGCCACGCCGAGCCGGGCGGCCTTGCCGGGGCGCAACTGGCCGACCGTTCCGGCGAAGCGCAACGCCCCCGATTGCGGCCGGTACAGCCCATTCACCACGTTGAGCAATGAACTCTTGCCGGCGCCGTTGGGACCGATCAGCGCGCAGATCTCGCCCTCGGCCACGTCGAAGCTGATGTCGTTGACTGCCTTGACGCCCTTGAACGACAGCGAGATGTGATCGAGCTGCAGCAATGGCGACGCCGTGTCCGGCGTGAATGCGATGCCGTTCATGATGTCGACGGCACGACCGTGGCAGCGATCGACGTATCGACGTGACGCAATACCGTCGCCGGTCGCGATGGATGATCGATCTCGGTGACGATGACACCACGCGTGTCGTTGGCGTCGCCGAACAGCTTCAACGGCACACCGAGGGCCTGCAGCACGCGGACGGTACCGGGCTGAAGCTCGAGGTCGGAGACGACGACCAGACGCACGCGTGACAGACCAAGCACATCGCGCAGCGGCCGCAGCAACAACCAACGCCGCAGCAGTGCGACCGGGCCGGCCCCACCAGCGCGTGCACCACGGGCGAGAATCCGCTCGATGCGCTGGCGTCTGCGGCTGTCGGCGGCGCCGAGCCGCGGGCCGATGCCTTGTACCAATCGATCGAATGTCCCGGCGGAGCCGAATGCATACGTGGGACCGATTTCGCGCCGATCCACGTCGACGGTATCGGCCGCCTCCGGCAGATTGAGGCGATAACCGCTCGCCAACCACTGGGCGAGGCCGAGGTGGACACCCGGCAGGCGCAGTAGCGATTCGGCCGCCAGCACTTCATCCCGCTCCGTCACCGCGTGGGCGAGACGACTGTCTTCAGCAGCCTGCGCCAGGCGCGCATGATCGAGCTGCAAAGGTGCGGTCGTGCCGTCTGGATAGACGAAGGCGGTCATGCTGAACTTCGGCCCGGAAGCATCGTCGCCCGATGCGGCTTCACGATGATCGGCCACGAAGTGGTCGAACGATTCCACGCCGGAAGTGCCGCCCCACTCGATGCCGACACCGGTCACGACGAGATGCAACGGGCGGCGACGTGTCACAGTGACGGCCAGCACCTGCTCGAGTTGCTCCTGGTCGTCCACCAGCACGACGGCCGAACGTTCGTCCGCGAGCGTCGCTGCGAGTGCGTCGGCCGACGGAACTGACACCACGCCACCGACCGCCTGGGCTGCCAGCACCGCGAACAAGGTCGATGGGCGATGACCATCGAGCACGACCAGTGCATCACCACTCACAAAGCCCTTCGCCGTCAGTCCGCGCCGCACCGCTGTCACTTCGGCGGCCACCTGTCGCCACGACCACGTGCGCCAGATGCCGAGCGACTTGTGGCGCAGTGCGACCGAAGCCGAACGTTCGGCGACATTCCGCTGCAGCAACGCCGGCAGTGTGCTCGCCGCGCTCATGCTCAAGCGACCTTGCGCTCGGCGCGGGCTTCGAGTTCGCGCACCAGGGGAAGCACGCGCTGGCCGAAATACTCCACCTCTTCGATGAAGTGCAGGAAACCGCCGAGGATCAGGTCGACACCCACCGACTTCAGCGCGACGATACGCTCGGCGATTTGCTGTGGAGTGCCGATCAAGTTGGTACGGAAGCCGTCGTTGTACTGCACCAGGTCTTCGAAGGTCGACTTGGCCCAGTTGCCCTGCCCTTCCGGCGACGCCTTGCCAGCCTGTTTCACTGCGTCACCGAACGCATGCACCGCCTCGACATCGGCGTTGCGGATGATGTCCGCCAGCACCTGCTGTGCTTCTTCTTCGGTGTCGCGGGCGATGATGAAGGCATTGATACCGATCTTCACCCGATGGTTGTTGGCGGCGGCTTTCGCACGGATGTCGTCGATCTGCAACTTCACGCCCTCGGGCGTGTTGCCGTTGGTGAAGTACCAGTCGGATACCCGCGAGGCCATGTCGCGTGCGGCACGGGAGCTGCCGCCCTGGAAGATCTCCGGATGCGGCTGCTGTATCGGCTTCGGCTGCAGGGTGTAGTCGTGGAAGCGGTAGAAATCGCCGAGGAAGGTGAACTTGTCTTCGGTCCAGATGCCCTTCAGCGCACGGATGAACTCTTCCGAGCGGCGATAGCGCTCGTCATGCTCGAGCCACGGCTCGCCGATTGCGGTGAACTCACCCTTGAACCAGCCGCTCACCACGTTGATGGCGACGCGACCGTTCGAAATGTGATCGATGGTGGCCAGTTGCTTGGCGACCACGGCGGGGTTCCACGGACCGGGCAAGATCGCCGCCAACACCTTCAACCGCGTCGTCGCCTGCAGCAGTGCCTGGCTGAACGACACGGACTCGTGCTGATACTCGGCACCGTAGCCGGCGGTGAAACGGATCTGGCTCAGCGCATAGTCGAAGCCACTGGCTTCGGCAACTTGCGCGAGACGTACGTTGTAGTCGAGGCTCCAGTGGGTACGCTGCTCGATCTTGCTGACCACCAGGCCGCCACTCACGTTCGGCACCCAATAGGCAAATTTCAGCGAATCATCTCTGGTACTGGATGTCGGGATGACCTGTGTCATGGCTGCGTTCTCCTGCTGGAATGGGGACGATTCGAATGCGATCAGGCGATGGCGCGCAGACGTTCCACCAACGCGCCCGACGGTCGACTCAACGTCACCGCCTCGGTGGCTGCCGCCTCGATGCGCTCACGTACCGGCTGACTGACCAGTTCGTAGCCTTCGAAGTCACCTTCGGTGGCGTAGACGCCGGTAGGCACGGTCAGCGCGCGGAAGAAACTGAACAACGGCCGCAGCTGATGCTCGATGATCAGCGCGTGGCGTTCGCTGCCACCGGTGGCGGCGAGCACGACCGGCGTTCCTGCGAGCGCGTCGAGACCGACCAAATCGAAGAGATGCTTGAACAGTCCGGTGTAGCTGGCGCGATAGACGGGGCTCGCCACCACCAGCAGATCGGCGCTTTCGACGGAGGCAATCGCCTCTTCGGCGACCACCGGCAGGCGCTTGCGGAAGTGGCTGCTGCCCAGCGCCGGACCGATGGTCGCCAGCTCGACGAAGTACGTATCGATGCTCACCCGCTTGCCGATCGCGTCGACGATGGCCTGGGCCAGAACGCGTGTGCGCGAAGGCAATGCCGGATTGCCCGTCACCACCACCACCCTGATGCTGCTCATGAGATCTCCCGCGTTTCGGTTCGTTGCGATGCCCAGGCGAGCACCGCCCGTTTGACGGGGGATTGCTTTGCGAGCGACGTGCCAGCGATCAGTCGATTGATTTCATGGAATAACGTCGAAGTCGCGCGCCTTCGATTGCGCCGCCAGCAACAGGCTGCTGCTGGCGGATTGCTGCTGTTGCAGCAGCAAGTGCCGATCGGGGAATCAGCTTATTCTGCAAAGCCGTTGCAGCTTGCCTCCCGACACCTGCGATATCGCCTTCGGATTCGTGCTTCCCCGAGCGTCCGAGAATCGAGCCTCAGCACGATGCCGCGACATTGCCGAGTCGGTGTTGACGATCTGATGCGCTATATCGACACCGCCGCCGCTCACCGGAAGCACCGGCCGAAGCTCACCCGTACTTGACCGACGGCGACTGTCCTCGGATCGGCAACCCGACACGCAGGTAGCGAAGCTGGATGGGCGACGCACCAGAGATCCCGGCGATACAGCACTCGAGGTCGGATACGTCTGCACCGCGCACGGATTGCACAACAGCCTTCCCGGACCGATCCGAGGGAAGCGATCTCGTCGAGCAACTCCTCACGGGCTCGCGGCAAAAAGCGGAAAACGCTCACTGCGCAATGCGGCGGGCTTCGGCCAGAACGTCTTCACTATCGACCAATTCCAACTCTCTTCGATCGTGCGCGCTCAACCGGCTTTCGTCTGCTTCGTTCCACGCAGCCTCCCCTTCGGCGAGCGGCTCTTCGTGGAGCGAAACCAGAAGTGGATCGATGAGTCGCGAACGATCCTCAGGCACCGGAGCAGTGGCCTAGTCGGTCAATTCGGAGACGAAATCAGACATGGATTCCTCCACTTGCCACGATGGTCTTACGCTGAGACCGCGAGTGCGACGCCGACGAAAACGGTCGGCGCGAACGACGGGAATCGCGACGCTCGCGAAGATCGTGGTCCGGCGAGACCTCGACGATCCTATGGCGTATGTCGCACGTACGGCGGCAGTTTCTATCCCAACGGCCTCTTCGAACGATCTGTCGGTTCCGGACCGAGATCGGGCGGGAAGGAAGGAACGCCGCGCTGCTAGCCCGGAATCTCCGGCTCGACGAGTGCCGCAAGTTGCTCGAGCGATTCCTGCCAGCCGAGATAGCACATTTCAAGGGGTATCACGTCGGGGACACCCTCTTGCGTGATGTTGATCTCGGTGCCGCAGGACACCTTCGTCAACAGGACGGTCACCTGCATTTCCCCCGGCAGTTTGGGATCATCGAACCGGTCCGTGTAACGAAGTCGCTGATCGGGAACGAGTTCCAGATACTCGCCGCCGAACGAATGTGCGTTGCCGGTCGTGAAGTTCGTGAACGACATCCGGAAGGTGCCACCGACCTTGGCGTCCATGTGGTGAACCGTGCAAGTGAAACCGTGGGGTGGGAGCCACTTCGCCAAGGCGTCCGCAACGAGAAAAGCCTTGTACACGCGCTCCGGCGGCGCGCGAAGAACACGATGCAGTCGAACGGTACCTCCGGGCATATCACGTCTCCTTTCGTGCGGTTGATGTCCCATCCCAATTGCCGGGAATCATGGAACGGTCTTCTCATTCGTTGGCATCAGTCGACCCGAGCCACTGCTCGACCGCCTGCGTGACAAGCGCACTGATGCCGCCTTCGTGGCCTACTGCTCGATCGCGCAAGCGATTGACGAGCTCGGCCGGTAGCCGGCATGACACCGGCACGAGCTTCGGAGCCGTCGGCTTCGACTTCGGCTCGATCTTCTCCTTGAGCTTCGCGGAGCCCTGCGCGAAGCGTTGAGGCGCCACGCTCGATTTCATCTTTCCGTCGATCTTCTTCGCCAGATTCTTGGCAAGATCGGTCTTCTTCATACTCATACAGGCTCTCCGGATCGGTGACCCGAGATTGTCACCTAGCGGTCATCGGGACGGAAGCCGCACTGGCAACTTCCGGGCTGCCGCTGCAGTGAATCGTGCGCAAATACGGGGCGCTCGATCCTGGGCTGACAACCCGGAAAACTGCTCTGCGGCGGACGGTGCGGCCCGGCCGTGATTGCTGCTTCATTCCGGCCCCCCATGGTCCTGGTCCGAAGACTCCTCATTGCTGCGATTCCGCGATCTCGAACCGTGGCGATACGGGGAAGCGAAGTCGTCGAGGGGTTCTGGAGAACTGGGATACCGCCCGTCGGACCGCTCCACGCCTTGTCTCTGCAGATGTAATACCAGCATTGCTCCGAGAAATGGCAGAAGCCAAACTGCAAGGAGTTGCGCCGCTTGTTGAACATGCGATGACAAGTCGTCTCGGAGGATGCGCCAAGAGAGCCAGATGTTCAGCGCACCGAGAATCACCATCGACAGAATGAATATCTCAACCATCACTGATCAACTTCCAGGCTGCCCCGCAACGCGTCATCCCCGGCGAGAGTGACGCCCGAAGCACACAGTTGGCGTACCCGGCCCAAGATACTGATCGGCAGCATCCCAGGCTGCAGTTCACGAATTGAAAGGTACATGGCACCACTACGGCAGTACGAAGTCAGGTTCGACCCGCTTGACGCGGTAGACAATGTCTCGATACTGATCGTCTCCTGAGCTTCGATAGGACAGCTCATCGCCGGAGTATTGGAGAATTTCGTATTCATTCTGTTGCGCCCGCGCCTGCGCGTGGCCATTCAGCGTGAAGTAGCGCGTGAAGTACCGATCGCCCTTTAGCTCCCACTCGCCGACATTCTCGTGCTCGGAGAGGAGCGCGTCATCGCGGTAGTAGCGATAGATGACAATCAGTTCCCCATTCTCTCGACGCTCCGCGATAAATCGTGCAAACACGAACGGATCGTGCTGGTACTCCCCGTACCAAACGCCAACCATATATAAAGGCTCCAACCCATTGGCAGCAGCCACCGGGGCCGCATGGGCGGCGAGATTGAGGACGAAAAACAGAAATACACGCTTCAGCATGATTGCTTCAAATCCATTTCTACAGATCTGACGCTCGACGCCGGGCTGACAACCCGGAGAACTGCTCTACGGCTGGTCCTTTCTTCGCACACGATCTTGGATCCCGCCGCCTCGCCAAGCGGCGATCCCGATCACCTGCCTCGATCCGGTTCTCCGAATCCAGACGGACGACTCGGTCAGATCTTCGTCGTCGCCGCGGCGGTTATCGAATCGACGGCCGCCGCCGGCTTCTCCGGTTCATCCGGTTTGCGGATGAAGTAGGTGAGCACCACCGACAGCAGCGAGCAACCCGCCAGGAAATACAGCGCCATCTCGAAGCTCTGCGTGCTGTCGCGGATCCAGCCGACGATGAACGGTCCGACGTAGCCGCCGAGATTGCCGATGGAGTTGATCAGCGCGATGCCGGCCGCTGCGGCGGTCCCGGTCAGGAACGTCGACGGTATCGGCCAGAAGCACGGCCGCGATCCGTACAGCCCCATGGTGACGAAGCACATCGCGAGCAGCGCCCACGGCGATCTGCCGAGCCACGCCACCACGATCAGGCCGACGCCCGCGACGGTCATCGCGATGATCAGATGCCAGCGTCGTTCATTGCGTCGATCCGACGACCAGCCCCACAGCAGCAGGCCGATCACGCCGATGGCATAGGGCACGGCGGAGATCAGTCCGGTCTTCATGTCCGACAGGCCAAAGCTCTTCACCACCTGCGGCAGGAAGAACACGATGCCGTAGCTTGCGGTGACGCTGGTCATGTAGACCACGGCGAGCAACAGCACCCGCGGCTCCGTGAGGGCCTTGCCCAGGCGCAATGTGCCGTGACGCTCGACGTGTCGGCGTTCGGACGCCAACTCGGCTTCGAGCCATTCCTTCTCGTCGACGCTGAGCCACGTCGCCTTCGACGGCCGTTCGGTCAACAGTCGCAGCACGGCGAACGCGAGCACGACGGCGGGAATGGCCTCGATGATGAACAGCCACTGCCAGCCGCGCAGCCCGAGCATGCCGTCCATGCCGAGAATCGCGCCGGACAGCACGGCCGCGACGACATTGGAGACCGGCACTGCGAGGAACAGCGCCGAGATCACGCGGGCGCGATACGCCACCGGGTACCAATAGGTGAGGTACAGGATGATCCCGGGGAAGAACCCGGCCTCGGCCACGCCCAGCAGGAACCGCAGCACGAGAAAGCTGATGGGCCCGGTCGCGATCGCCATCAGCCCGGAGATGATCCCCCACGTGATCATGATGCGGGCGATCCAGCGCCGGGCACCGACTCGCTCGAGGATCATGTTGCTGGGCACCTCGAACACCGCATAGCCGATGAAGAAGATGCCGGCGCCCCAGCCGTACAGGTACGCGGTGATGCCCAGATCGGGGTTCATCGTCAGCGCCGCGAACGAGACGTTCGTGCGGTCGATGTACGCCACCAGGTAGCTGACGATGATCAGCGGCAGCAATCGCCATGAAACCTTGGCGATGGTGCGACGCTGCAGTTCCGGCGTGAAACGTGGATCCATCACGAGATCTCCCGGCGCGTGAGGCCATTGCAGGAAGACCGTGACTGTCTGGCCTTCCGTCGTCGATATCACCATCGCACCGTGCTCCGCGGCGGGAGACGGGCGATGGCGTCCATGACTGCAACAGAAAACCCGGGACGGCCCATGCGGCCACCGGCCCGCCGGCAACGTCCGCGAGCCGCGGGCGCCATCCGGAACAGCGGGCCGATGATACGCAGTCCACGGCCGCAGCGGTGCCACACGATGTCGATCGGGGTTGCCGGCAGGGCCGTCGTCGTTGCCGTGGGGCCCGGCCCGGCGCCCGTCGTCGCGTTG
>JAHCKV010000081.1 GCA_026125595.1 Burkholderiales bacterium
TCCCAAGTCAATGAGCTGGAGTCTCTGCGCGAGTACTCCAAGAACGTCCGCTTTCCTCGATCCGGCAGGACTTCCCTGGGCGAGATGGAAGTCCGTGCCATCGAGAGTGCCAATGCTGCGGTGCCGGATCGTACTGCTGCAGACATTGCGGGCGAGCTGCAAGCGTTGGACATGGCCGCGCTCGGCAAGGTGCTCACCGCAACTGATCGCCGCAATCTGGATGAGGTCGTCGGCGCCACCACAACCACGCTTCACAAGAGCGTTGGATCGCTCAAAGAGACGGAACGGAAAACCTCCGAGCGGATCACGAATCTGAAACCGGTGAATGACGTCCTGCGCCAACTGCACAGTCAAGCGCAAGACCCCGGCAGTGTGCTGTGCCGATCGAGTCCCGCTCTTTCCGATACCGGTCTTGCCGCCCTCCGAAAGACAGTGCCGGGCCTCGGCGTGCTGCCGCCCGGCGTCACGTGGGAAGACCTCGAGCCATCGCTGCCCGAGACGCCTGGAGTCTGCACGACGACGTGGGCCGATCAATGCATTGCGCCTTGCATCCGCGCTCTGGCGGAAGCGGGTGAAGCCGAGAGGGTGGCGCTCGATCGATTCCGGACGGACTTGTCCCGTTGGCAGACTGCACTGGAACGCGGCGCGGCGCGGCAGCCGCTCCCCGTCAAGCGCGCCGACTTTCTCGATCAAGCTCGAATCGAAGCGGACGACGACGATGATCTTCCCGATCAACCAGCGGCCGATGCAGCCGACAAGACGCCGCCGGTCTACCGGGACCCGCGACGGGTACTCGGGCAGCTGCTCGAAACCCTGCGCGCCGAACTGGCGGCCGAGCTGCGCTCCAACGGCGAGAGCAAGAAAGCCGACAATCTGCGCTTGTCCATCCGCCTCGTCGACCAGCAGCGGCAGCGCTTCGTCTACATTCGGCCTGCGGTTTCCTATCTGCGCAACAGCTCTCCGGCAACCGCACTTCAAGACGAATCCAGCGTCGTATGGAAGAATCTGCTGCGGGAGCACTTGGGGCGGTCGGCGAGCCAAGGAGGGCCTGACAAGGACATCCTCAAGGTTCAAACCGCGATCGACAAGCAGTACTGGCAAAGCGTGAATCGCATTCGCGTCGCCGCCGGGCCGTCGAACATCAATTACGTATTGGTCCGGGACGACATCGGAAACTGGTACGTCAAGAGCTACTCTTCGTCACCGGACGACGTGTTTCGCTCTGCTCTGAATCTGGGCCTGTATGCAGCTGCCGGGGCTCCGGGCAAGGGTGCGCAACAAGTGGCGCAGACCTTGGCCGCCGTTTCGGTGAAGAACAGCAACGGCGAACTGGAATCGCCCATTGGCTCCTCGGTTGCGGGTACGACCGTGACGAACCAGGACACGCTGGACAAGCTGCAGCGGCGCTATGACAAGGGTTACTGGAACGCGCTGCGCGACGTCTGCAAGCAGCTCAATACGACATTCGGCCGCATGACCGGGCCGACGGGTGCACTGCGTTCGGCAGCGAGCAATGCTGTGAAAGAACCCCAGGCGCGCCAGCACTTCGACACTTCGATCGACGCAAATCCGAGCTATTTCTTCGAGCCCGACGCCCGAACGAAACCCGACGTGACTGTCTGCGAGAGTCCTGACGAGAAGCGCATCGTCGGCGATTCCGGCACGCGTATTGTCCTTCTGAATGAAACCCATGCGGCCACCGTCGCCCTGGTAAAGGCGATCCAAACCTACGGCAGCGTCGTGGCCCAGGGCCTGCAAGCGGGTTTCGATCAGCGTGCCATTCAGTTCTTCGCCGGCCCCCCGCCGGCCGCCGCCCCGGACTATCGCAAGGACGTCGAGGCCGCCGTGAAAACGAAGACTTCGGAAACGATCCGGACAGCGCTGGACCGACTCACTACCGTCGCCGACGAATACGCCGGCAACCTCACTTTCATGCAGGGCGCGGTCGGGAATCTGCCAGCCGGGGAGACGCCCTAGTCATCCGTCCGGAACGGGAGTGGTGCTGTCTTGAGTCGCTCGACCGGCGTGTCGCGACGCGGTGACGGGCGCATTGTGCTGCCGCCAGCAAAGCGTGCGCCGTGTTCGCCGGGATGGAACGGGCCATCCGGTCCAGACTGCTCAGTCGACGACGAACGGTACGCAACCGGACCACCCCCGGCGAAGGCGGTTCGATTTCTGCTCGAACAATCGCAATCCGGCGTTTGGACAACCGAATTCGTTTCTCGACATCACGCCTCTTCTGTCCGCATCATCGTATGCACGATGGATCGACCGCATATGCGGTGCAGAGAGAGGAGCAATCATGAAGCGGCTTTTTGCGAAAGGGTTGTCGGTCGTCGTCCTGACGATCCTTTCCGGGGCGGTGCACGCCATACTGACCGAGGAAAACAATGGTCTCGGCAGCGACGAATCGTTCGCGATTGCGCGGCAGGCCATCGAGCGGGAAGACTGGCCGGCCGCGATCGAAGCGTTGCGCACCGTGGCCGACAATCAGCCCCGCAACGCCGACGCCCATGCGTGGCTCGGATACGCGTTGCGCCGCTCGGGCCGCTATGACGAAGCGCTGGCGTCCTACGATCGGGCGCTACGGATCTCGCCCCGCCACCGCGCCGCGCACGAGTACCTCGGAGAAGCCTATCTGGCATTGGGGCGCCGCGACGACGCCGAAGCACAATGGCGTGAACTGCAACGCATCTGCGGCCTCGCTTCATGCGAGGAAGTGCAGCAGTTGCGGGGCGCTATCGATCGATTCGACACGTCGATCCGACGGTAGCCGGATCTTCGTTGCCGGTTCATAGCAAATAAGAAACCGTTCGTTGTTCGGCGACGCGACAACTCCCAGACTACCGACATCCTCGATCGAATGTCATCCGCATGACGGGAGAAATCCCTGCGGCGATGACGGCATCGATCCCGGATTTCCACTACAGGGAGATCACATGTCGTATCGAAACGCAGTCATCAACAAGCTGAAGATGGTGGGAACGACGACACTTCTCGCCGCCGGCTTCGCGCTTACTTCCGCCCAGGCGGCCGAGCCGGTCAAGGGCATCAAGCTGTATGTCATCAACTCCGGCGCCCTGACCATCGGCAAAGGCATCCTGCAAAACCTGGCGCCGACCGATCCGCCGATTCAGATTCCCGTCGGCATCTTCGTGATCAAGCATCCGAAGGGTACGGTTCTGTTCGACACCGGCAGCAACGACAAGATCATCAAGGACGGCAGCTATTGGGGCCCTGCGATCAAGGCGCTGAACCCGGTGCGCACGCCGGACGTCGCTATCGATGCGCAGTTGGCCAAGATCGGCCTGAAGCCCGACGACGTAACCTTCGTCGTGCCAAGCCACCTGCATCTGGACCACGGGGGTAACGTCGGCAAGTTCCCGAACTCCACGATCATCCTGCAGCGCGACGAGCTGAAGAACGCGTTCTGGCCCGACGAGAACACCCAGGGCCCCTATATCCTCGGTGACTTCGCCCATCTGCGGGAAGGCCTGTACGACACGCCGCCCAACAAAGGCAAGCTCGTGCAGCTCGACGGTGACCTCGACCTCTTCCGCGACGGCAGCGTCGTCATCAAGAAGTGGCCCGGCCACACCCCAGGCAGCCAGTTGATCGTCCTGCGTCTCGCGAAGACCGGCACTATCGTGCTGACCGGTGACACGATCTACTTCCGCGAGAACGTAGAGAAGAACATTCCGCCGAACGTCGTGCTGGCGTGGAACCCGACGGGCATCCTGCGCGCCTACGAGTACGTGCGATTCCTGCAGGCCACCGAGAACGCGGACTACTTCACCGCCCATGATCCGGACGTGTTCAAGTCTCTGAAGAAGGCCCCGGACTTCTACGAGTAACCCCTGCGTTGCAGGAGGTCCCGATCCGGGATCTCCGCGCTTCTCCCTTGAGGCGAGACTTTCCGGTCTCGCCTCTCGCATTGGAATCCCCGTTGTCATGCCCCAGGTCATTGAGATCGATCGACTGACGAAACGCTACGGCCGACGTCTCGCCGTGGACGACGTCAGCTTCACCATTGCCGAGCACGAAGTGCTGGGTCTGCTGGGTCCGAACGGCTCCGGCAAGAGCACGGTGCTGCGAGTGCTCACCGGCTATCTGCGGCCGTCCGGCGGCAGCGTGCGCATCGCCGGTCTGGACGTATCGAAGCAATCGCTGGCCGCCCGGCGACTGGTCGGTTACGTCCCGGAAGACGTGCCGCTCTACACCACGATGGAAGTCGACGAGTTCCTGCTCTTCATGGGCAATATCAAGGGACTGCGCCGCAAGGCGCTGCGCGAATCGGTCGACCGCGCCATCGAACGTCTGTCGCTGCAATCGGTACGCAACCTCGCGATCGCCAAGCTCTCCCGCGGCTTTCGTCAACGGGTCGCCATCGCGCAGGCGCTGCTCGGCGAACCGGCGTTGCTGGTGCTGGACGAACCGACCAATGGACTCGATCCGCGTCAGATCATCGACATCCGCGAGATGATCCGTGACCTCGCGAGAACCCACACCGTGCTGGTCACGTCGCACATCCTGGGCGAGATCGAGAAGGTCGCCAACCGCGTTGCGATCCTGCTGGACGGCAAGCTGCTCGCGCTGGAATCGCTCGATCACCGCGGCGATCGCCGGGTGCGCGTGCGCGTGCAGGCAGCCACGGCCGAACAGGTCCGCGCCGCCGTGGTTTCGGTTCCGGGCACGAACCTGCTGCGCGTCGAACCGGTGCCGTCGAAGCCCGCCGAGGAGTCACCGGATCCGCAATTCGCCGTCACGCTCGACCTCGACGAACCTGGTCGTACCCGCGAGCTGGTCGTCGCGCTCGTCGGCGCCGGCGCGGGTGTGCTCGAACTGGGCCCCGCCGCGTCCGATCTCGAAACCCGCTTCCTGCAATTGACCGGCCGCACCGCGGCCGCACCGACACCATGAGTGCTCTGCCCGCCCTGCTGCGCAAGGAGGTGAAGGCGTTGTTCTCTTCGCCGATCGCCTATGCGCTGATCGCCGTGTTCCTGCTGTTGAACGGTTTCAGTTTCGCCGCGGCGCTGTTTCTTTCCAAGTCGGCCTCGCTGGTCCAGGTGTTCTTCCAGGCGTCCATCCTGCTGGTACTGATCATTCCGGTCATCACGATGCGGTTGTTCGCGGAAGAACGCCGCCAGGGGACGCTCGAGCTGCTGCTGACCAACCCGGTCTCGGAGATCGAGATCGTGCTCGCCAAATGGCTCGCCAGCCTGACGGTCATCGTCGCAATGCTCGCACCGACCTTGGTGTACGTCTTGATCCTCACGCAGTTTTCCGATCCGGACCTCGGTCCCATCTACGCCGGCTATGTCGGCCTGGTGCTGCTCTCCGGTGGCCTGCTCGCCATCGGCCACGCCGTCTCGGCTTTCACCGCCAACCAAGTCGTCGCCGCCACCGTCGCGCTCGGCATCTTCCTGCTGCTCTGGATGGTGGATTCGCTGGGATACCTGTTGCCGGACCCCTTCGATCAGATCGTGCTCAATACGTCCTTGCTGTCCCACTTCACCCCGTTCGCGACCGGCGCGCTGTACCTGTCGGACCTGGGCTTCTTCATCGCGCTGACGCTGTTCGGCCTGTTCCTCGCGCTGCGTGCCCTGGAGCGCCGCTGACCATGCACGCTCACGCTTCCGGCAATCTGCTCTGGTTCGTCGCGTGGCTGGTCGCACTCGGCTTCCTGTTCTATCTGGGCCTGCGCCTGCCGCTGCAAGCCACCCACTCGGGCTGGCGCGCGCGTTTCCGCTCGATCGGGGCCATCGTCGCGGCGGCGGTCTTGCTGTTCCTCGCAAATGCCTCGTTGATCTCCCATGACGTCCACATCGATCTGACGCGCGAGAAGGTCTTCACGCCGTCCCGGCGGGCCCTCGAAGTGGCCGACCAGCTGGAACAGGACGTGAAGCTCACGTGGTTCTACCAGGCCGAGGATCAGAACGGCGGTCGCATCAAGGAAGTGGTCGATCTGATGGGGAAGCGCAATCCGCATCTGAAGGTACGCACCGTCGATCCGGACAAGCAACCCAGCCTTGCCGAGACCTACGGCGTTCGCCTGTACAACGCCGCCGTCATCGAGGCCGACGGGCGCCGCCTGCTCGTGCAGAGCACCGACGAGAACGAGATCGCGGTCGGCATCCTCAAGGTGCTGCGTCAGGCCTCGATCACGATCTGCTTCATCGAGGGCCACAACGAGCTGTCCATCGACAACCCGACCCGTAGCGAGCACTTCGAATCCTCGCTCGGCAGCAACGACCGCGATGCGGAGTCCATGGTCACCGTCACCATTCCGCGCGGCCTGCTGCACCTGGCGCGGGCGCTGGACGGTCTCGGTTACGTGACCCGGCGGATTCTGCCGGCCACCCGCGACGGCGTTCCCGCCGAATGCCGGGTCGCCATTTCCGCCAACCCGCGCACCGCCCACACGCCCGAAGAGGTCCAGCAGTTCGAACGGCATCTGCAGCGCGGCGGTTCGCTGTTGCTGCTGTATGACGTGGGCTATCCCATCGAACCGCCGTTGACACCTTTGCTGGAAGCCCTCGGCCTGAACATCGATCCGCGCGTGGTGGTCGATCCGGTCAGCCACTACGCGACGGACGCCGAAATCGTCGCGGTACCCACGTACGAACAGCACGCGATCACACGACGACTCTCGCTGTCGTTCTTCCCGGGCGTGCGACCGCTTAGCCTGGTGGCGCCGGGCCCGGGCATCGAGACGACGCCACTGTTCATGAGCAGCGCCGGGAGCTATCTGCACGCACAAGGCACGCCGACCAAGAAGGCGTTGCAGGTCCGGCCGGACGACAAGCAGGCCCACGTGCTCGGAGTCGCGTCGGAAGGAACGTTCCCCGGTGGCACGCAACCCTTCCGCGCCGTGGTCGTCGGCGACGCGGACTTCGCGAGCAATCAGTACTTCCCGCGCGTGGCCAACAGCGATCTGGCGTTGTCCATGGTCCGGTGGCTCGCCCGTGAAGAGCAGGCCCCCGCCGCGAAATCACGCATCCCGGTCGTACCCACCGTCACGCTGACGTCCGAACAGATGCGATGGATCTTCCTGCTGGTCGGTGTCGCACTGCCGCTGGGTGCCGCGACGTTGGGGGTACGTGCCTGGTGGAAACGTCGATGACCGTACCGTCCCAATCGACACCGACCACTCGCTTTTCCGGCGGAACCGCGCTGCGTCTTCTCGGCGCCGTGATCGCCGTCGGCTTCCTGCTGTGGCTGGCATTCGGATCGCGCCCGGTCGATCGGCACTTCATCAAGGCCGAAGCCAAGGGCGCGCTGGCCGTCGATCCGGAATCGGTCGATGCCGTTCGCATCGACATCCCGGGAAGACCTGAGCAACGCTTTACGTTCGACGGCAAGCAATGGCGGGATGCGGTCCAGGATCGGGATCTCGATCCGGCCGCGTCGCAGCGGCTGTCCGTCGCCGTCAAGATCATGAAGACATCCAACCCCATCCGCGAGATGGGACCGGACGAGATCGGCGAAACACCGTTGTCCGACTTCGGTCTGGATCCGCCCCGTTTGTCCATTGCGCTGGCCGCAGGCGGCACCGATCGATTGCAGGTCGATCTGGGCAATGTCAATCCGCAAAGCCTGCTGCGCTACGCTCGCATCGATAAGTCGAGCTCCGTGCTGATCTACTCCGGCTTCGTCGGCGAGGAGTGGGAAGCCGTCGCCGGCCTCGCCGCACCGGTTCAGCGGTAGGCGACGATGGAATCCGGCGGCCTAGTGCGCCCGCTTTCGACCGCGGCCGTGATCTTGCTGTGCGCCGGAACATGCGGTTGCGATGCGCGAGCCGAACCACCGCATGCGACGGCGGCTCACCGGGCTGCCGACGTCGTGATCACGGCCAACCCGCTCGGCGGTTCGATTCTCGACTCGGTCAAACCTACCACCGTTCTGTCGGGTCGGGATCTCGGCGCCAAGCTCGAACCCACGCTCGGAGAGACGCTGACCAACGAAGTCGGCGTGTCATCGAGTTACTTCGGACCGGGCGCCAGCCGTCCGGTGATCAGGGGGCTGGACGGTGAGCGCATCAAACTGCTCAACAACGGTGCCGGGCTGATCGACGCGTCCGGAGCGAGCCCGGACCACGCAGTCGCGTACGACCCGCTCGTCGCGGATCGCATTGAAGTCGTCCGCGGGCCGGCGACGCTGCTATACGGCGCGTCCGCGATTGGCGGTGTGATCAACAGCATCGACAACCGGATCCCCGACGCACGGCCCGACAACGGATTCTCCGGCACCGGCGAACTGCGCTTCGGCGGGCCGGCTGCGGAGCGCGCCGGCGTCGTCAAGCTCGATGGCGGTATCGGTCGTTTCGCCCTGCACGTCGACGGCTACGCACGGAAGACGGACGATCTGCGGATTCCGGACTACCAGCGCTCGCAGCGCCTGCGGGAGCGCAGTCCGTTGCCGCCGGGGCAGCCGGAGTCGCGCGGCATCGCGATCAACAGCGCCACCGACAGCGCCGGCGGCGCCGTCGGTGGCTCGCTGCTGTTCGACCGCGGTCATGTCGGCGCATCAGTGTCCCAGTTCGATTCGCGCTACGGCACGGTTGCGGACCCTACCGTCGTCATCGACATGAAGAAGAACCGCTACGACCTCGCGGGCGATTTCCACGATCTGGACGGCTTCCTGGCGGGCGTGAAGTTCCGCACCGGCTACACCGACTACAAGCACGACGAGTTCCAGGCCAGCGCGCTGAGCACTGTCTTCGCAAACCGGGGATACGACGGGCGCATGGATCTACGCCACCGCGCTGTCGGTTCGATCGAAGGCACGATCGGCGTGCAGTTCTCCGACACCCGGTTCTCCGCACTCGGCGCGGAAGCGCTCGTGCCGCCGGTATCCACGCGCGTAGTCTCGGCCTTCATCTACGAGGAGGCGCCGTTGGGCCCGCTGCGCGTGTCGGCCGGCGGCCGCGTCGACGCCACGCAGGTCGCAGCCGAAGCCGACTCCGGCTTCGGCCCGGCGGATTCCAAACGCTTCAACGCCCGCAGCGGATCCGTCGGCGCCCTCTTGCCGCTGGGCGCCCAGTGGGCGCTGGCCGCCAACTACGCGTACAACGAACGTGCACCGAACTATGCCGAGCTGTTCGCCAACGGGCCCCACGTCGGCACCGGTCAGTTCGAAGTCGGGCGACGGGACCAGAACCTCGAACGCTCGAATGCGTTCGATCTCGCGCTGCGCAAACGCGCCGGCTTCGTCACCGGCAGCTTGGGTGTGTTTGCCCAGCGGTTCTCGAATTTCATCGCACTGTTGCCGACCGGTGCATTGGCGGGCCTGCCCGGTCGACAATTACCCGAGTCGGTGTTCGAGGGCGTAAGGGCCGATTTCCGCGGCATCGAAGTCGACACACGCTTTCATCTCGTCGAGTCGTCCGGTCACGCGATGACACTCGATCTGCGCGCCGACTACACACGGGCCCAGGACGAATCGCGCCACCAGCCGCTGCCGCGGATCGCCCCGTTCCGAATCATCGTCGCCGCGAACTACACCCACGAGCGCCTCTCGCTGCGCGCCGATCTGGTCCGCGCCGCATCCCAGCACCGCACGGCGGACAACGAGTTGCCCACCGACGGCTACGTGCTCGTCAACGCCCGCGCCGGCTACCAGTTTCCGGCGTACCGCGGCGCGACACTGGAACTCTTCGTGCGGGCCAACAACCTGCTCGACGAAGACGTGCGTCTGCACACTTCCACATTGAAGGACATCGTCCCGCTCGGCCGCCGCAGCGTGATGGCCGGCGTCAGCGCGACGTTCTGATCGAAACGGAATCCGTTCCGGGGCCTGGCAAAGTCTCGCCATCGTTCAGGCGGGACGACGACTGTCCCGACCGCGTAGAATCCGCCCGTCATGTGGATTCTCGGTCTAATCATCGGCGCTTTCGTGGGCGGCGCGCTCGACGACTTCGAAGGTGCGTTGCTGGGCGCTATCGCCGGCGCCGCCGTCGGTTTTGCACTGCGGCGCAACCGCCTGCCTGCCGATCTCGAGGCACGCATTGCGGCACTGGAAGCCCAGGTGGCCCAACTGCAGCGCACAGCAGGATCCGGTTCGTCGATCGAGGCCGTGGCCTCGACCGATGCGACGGTACCTGGCGAAGCGTCGTCGCCATTGGTGAACAGCGCAGACGTTCCGCCGTCCACCCCGGCCACCGCCGAGCTCACACCGGCCGAACAGTTCTTCCGCGATGCCGGCGGCGTCCCGGCGGACAGCCCGGCGCCGCCTCCGGGCGAACATCCGATCACTGCGACACCGGCCCCCGCAGAAGAAGTCCCGCCGCGCGAACCCATCACGCCGGTACCCCCCAACTTC
>JAHCKV010000082.1 GCA_026125595.1 Burkholderiales bacterium
GTCGGCCTTCGAAAAGCCCAGCCAGAAGCCGTCCAGCGAGATGACGCCCACCTTCTTGATCCTGCCCTTCAACTGCGGGTCCTGATAGATGCGCATGTAGCCCGGCATCGTGTTGATCAGGATGTAGTCGACCCGCTTCGCCGCCAGCATCTGCAGCAGGTTGTGGTCCGACGTTGCACTGAATTTCCGGATCTTCTTGTTCTCCATGATCTCGGTCGGATACGTGTAACCGATGGTCACGCCGAGATTCCGGCCTTCGAGGTCCTTGACCGTCACCGGAGTGTCGGGTGCGCTCTGCGGGCCGAAGATCGCCAGTTCTTCTTCGAACAACGGCGTCGGATGCCAGTGATAGACATCGCGGTTGCTGTCGATGATCGTCGCGTTGAAACAGGCCAGCGCCCGCCCGGTCTTGGCGTACTGCAGACAACGCGCGAACGGTACGGCGAGGAACACGACATCGACGCCCTGCGTCTTGAACGCGGCCCGAACCAGATCGGGCGAAAGACCTTCGGGTCCGGACTTGTCGGCCTTGACGGAGGAGTACGGAGCCCAATCGTCTTCGGCGGCGATCGTGACGGTCTCGGCGACCGCGTTGCCGGTCATGAATGCCGCGCAGACCACCAGGGCCGCGGACAGGCGAAGTGTCATGGTCCTGCTCCTTCGAAGTACGTGAACGATCAGGAGATCGGTGCGGATAACGGCACGGGCCGCCCGTCCCTTGATGGTTGATCCGGTGGCAACTGCCGTGGCATGTCGATGCGGAAGTGCACGCCCCGGCCCGGTTCGGACGAGAAGTCGAGCCGGCCCTGCAGCTTCCGCGTGACGAGGTTGTAGACGATGTTGAGGCCGAGGCCCGAGCCGCCCTGACCACGCTTGGTCGTGAAGAACGGTTCGAAGATGCGCGCGTGCAGCGCCTCGGGAACGCCGCTGCCGTTGTCGCTGTACTCGAGCACCACACGATCGTCGGACGCGGTGATGCAGATCCGGATCTCGGGTTGCTCGGTCTCCGCGAACGCATGTCGCACGCTGTTGACGATCAGATTGGACACCACTTGCGTCAACACGCCGGGCAGGCTGTTCATCCGCAGATCGGCGGGACATTCGAGAATCGGCTCCACGGAAATTTTCCGCGTTTCCGGGTGCAGGCTGGCGACCAGCGCGGCGATCGTGTCGAGCACGCCGAACTCGTTGCGCGATTCCGATACCTGGTCCACCGCGGTCTTCTTGAAATCACTGATCAGCTTGGCCGCGCGGTTGACGTTGGTCGACAGCATCGCATTGCCGTCCCGGGCGCGGCCCAGCAACTGCTGGAACTGGTCGCTCGACAACGTCTTCTCGTCGAATCGTCGCTGCAGTTCGGCCAGCGTCTCGGCGACCACGGAGCTCGCGGTGACCGAAATGCCCAGCGGCGTATTCACCTCGTGGGCAACACCGGCGACCAGGCCGCCCAGCGCGGCGAGTTTCTCGGACTGGATCAACTGGTGGTGGGCGGTCTGCAACTCCTCCATGCTGCGCGACAGTTCGCGCGTGCGCTCCGCGACCGTGGATTCCAGTCCGTCGGAGTAGGCCTTGAGCCGGCCTTCGGCATCCCGCAACTGGTCGAGGCTGGTATCGATGGTCTGCAGGTGGGCGTTGGTGTGCCGCACCAGCAAGCCGATCTCGTCGTCGGCGTGGCCGCTGGGTTCCACGAGACGGGCCTTCTCGGGGGCGTCGCCGGTGCGGGCGATGGAATCGATCACTCGGACCAGCGGCTTCGTCACGAGCAGATGGAACACCAGCAGCAGCACCGCCGACAGCATGAACGCATACAGCAGCGTGCTCGCGGCGATGGTCAGCGCGCGATCCAGGAACACGCTGCCATAGTGGTAGGTGTCCACCTCGATCTGCAGCGAGCCGAGCCGCTCGGTTCCGCCGGGAAGATCGCGCGTCAACTGCCACTCGTAGTGCCGGACATGGCCGAACAGCAGATCGTTGAGACCGCGCAGCCTGCCTTTCGACGGTGGCTTCTCGCGCATCGCGAACGGCTCGCCGTCCGCCAGCACGATACGGCTCGAGATCACCGCCGGATTCGACAATGTGCCACCCAGGAGATCTGCCGCGGTGCCGGCGTCGAGCGTGAAGACGAGCGCAGTCACCGGCTCGTGGATCATCTGGATCAGCGCTTCCATGTCTTCGTCGGGCTGCCGCTTCGTCCACGAATACTCCAGCACGATCTGCGCGACGCTGATCAGCAGGCCGAGAACGATGGCCCACAGGACCGTGCGGCCGACGAGCTTGCGCGACAGGTTGGTGCTCTCCGACGGGTTCAAGCGTCGTCTCCGTCGAATCGGAGCGTCAATCGAGAACCCGATCCGGGTGCTGTGCGCGGATTGCGAGGAAGTCGGCGTAGTGGGCAGCGAACGCATCGACCAGCTGCGGATCGAACTGCCGGCCCCGCTCCGACACGATCAGCTCGAGCATCTGCTCCGGCGACCACGGTTCCTTGTAGCTGCGCTTCGAGCCCAGCGCATCGAACACGTCGGCGAGCGCCGCGATGCGGCCGGCCATCGGGATCGCATCGCCGCGCAACCCGTTCGGGTATCCGGCGCCATCCCAGCGTTCGTGATGCGTGCCGGCGATGATGGCGCCGACGCGCATCAACTCGCGCCGCGACCGCTTCAGGATCGCCACGCCGAACTCGACGTGACGCTGCATGACGGCCCATTCATCGGCCGACAGTTTTCCCGGCTTGTGCAGGATCGCATCGGGAATCGCGACCTTGCCGATGTCGTGCAGCGGCGCCGCGTCCTTGATCAGCCGCGTCTCGCGTTCGTCGAGACCGATGAGTTGCGCGAGCCGCTCGCTGATCAGTGCCACCCGCTGCACGTGCGCGCCGGTTTCCTTGCTGCGCGCCTCCACCGCGTCGGCCAGCGTGTAGACCAGTTCCTTGGAGCTTTCCTGCAGGTCCTCCATCAGGTTCAGATTCTCGAACGTGGCGCCGACGCTGCGCAGATAGATCTCGACCAACTGGCGATCCAGTTCGTCGAGCGGCCGCGGGAACGTTGCGCACAGCAGATTGACGCCGCGACGTTCGGTCGGCATGTACAGCACGTAGCCATCGTCGATATGGACGGACGCCCGCTGCGCCAGCACGTCGCGCAGCCGCGCAACGACCGGTGCGGGCAGCACGCGGCCGGCGTCGTCGAGGCCGAATGGCATCAGTTCGCCGGTGATGGTCAACGTGCGCGGCTCGCGTTCGGTATTGCCGGGCGCCGGCAATGCCACGCAGCAGAACGTCGATCCGGAAACGCCCAGCAACGTGTCGAGCTGTTGCACGACCGAAACCGAGAACCCATGGAACAGTTCGGCGTGCTGCACTTCCGCACAGGCCTGCAAGACATTGCCGAGACCGTTGCGCTGTGCTTCGACCAACGCGAGATCGCGGTAGGCGCGCAGCGTCGAATACAGCAACGTGCGCAGCTTCTGCGTCGTGAGCTCGGTCTTTTCCTTGTAGTCGTCGATCTCGTACGCGCGGATGACGTGGTCTTCCGGCGCCTGACCGGCCTGGCCGGTGCGCAGCACCAGCCGCGTCAAACGGTTGTTGCACTCGTCGCGCAGATAGCGGATCAGGTCGAGCCCGGCGTGCTCGTTCTCCATGACGACGTCGATCAGCGCGACCGCGATGTCGCTGCGTCGTCCGAAAATTTCCCGGGCCTCGGCTGCGGAGTGGGCCGACAGCAATTCCAGCGGGCGGTCCTGGAACTCGAATCCACTCAGCGCCAGCCGCGTCACCCCGTGGATCGCCGCTTCGTCGTCCACCATCAGGACGCACCACGCCCCGGTGCGGGACGCCGGAACCGCGGTGGTGCGTGAATCATGATCCGTGAAGAAATCCATCCACGGTCTCGAAGAGAAGACGGCCCGATTGTAATCGTATTCCTAACGGACTCCAGCCTCGATGCACCGGGCCGACGCCGTCACTCACCGCACGGCGAGAATCACGTGGACTGCCGCGACCGGTTTCGCAGCGTCGCCAGGTACTGGGCCTGCCGGATGTAGCCGGCGTGGAATTCCGCATCCCATCGCAGCCGCACCGCCTCGATCGGGTCGCCGCGCCACCGCGCCCAGAGCGATCGCAGTCGGCACTCCCACTGTTTGCGCAGCATCCAGCGCGGATAGTTCTGACTGCCGAAGCCCCAGCGCTCGGCGCTGCGTCCGCCGAGCGGCAGGTAGTCCCGGTAGCACTTGTTGCGGCCGACACGGAAGCCGCGTCGGGTGAGCCAGCCCGGTTCGAGCTGATAGTCGCGAATGATGTGACGCACCTGCGCCTCGCGACAGAACCACGTGGCGTGCCCGGCGGCGACGGCCCGTGTGTTGAACTCGGTTTCGCTGCCCATCATGTACTGGCCCTCGCTCGGGCCGATGGTTTCGTCGAAGCGCAGGCCGGCGTCGAAGATACGGCGGCGGACCATCATGTTGCCGCCCCAGATCATGCCGGGGTCGACCGGTCCCGACTGCAGCGTCGCAGGCGTCAGTCCGAACGTGGCACCGATCGGTACGACATCGAACAACCAGGACGGTGGCGGTGAATCCCAGCAGGGCAGGATCACGCCGCCGAACAGATCGCGGTCGGGGTGGGCCGCTGCGCAGGCGGTGTAGGCAACGAGCCAGTCGGGCTCGGGCATGACATCGTCGTCGGTCAGTGCGACGAGTTCGCCGCGCACGTGGGGCAGTGCCGCGTTGAGCGCGCGGTTCTTGCCGCGGCGCGGTTCCCGCAGCAGCGTCAACGGTAGCCGGTTGGCATAGCGACGCAGCACATCCATCGATCGGTCGGTGCTGCCGTTGTCGACGGCGATGATCTCGATTCCCGCGGGCGGGAGGTGGATCCCGAGCAGCGCGTCGAACAGCCGGGGCAGTGTCTTCTCGCCATTGTGCGTGGCTAGAACGATGGAAATCATGTCGGGCGGATCATCCCACAGTTGATCGGGATTTCACCCATCGGACTGCATCGCTCGACGCAACCGGCAGCGTCCCGTTGCCGGGGCCCGACACTCGGCCGGCGACGCGCGTCGAAGCCGCGACGCCGGACCTGCGAATCAACTGAAGCCCACGACCGGGTGCGGCACGTAGTGCGCTTCGAGGGCCTTGATCTCGTCGGAGGTCAGTTGCAACGCCAGCGCGGCCACCGCGTCGTCGAGGTGGTGGGGCTTGGTGGCGCCGACGATGGGTGCGGTGATGACGGATTTCTGCAGCAGCCACGCGAGCGCTACCTGGGCCATCGGCACGCCGCGACGATAGGCGACATCGGCGACGCGCTCCGTCACGCGCCGATCGGCTTCGACCGCGGCGGTGTACAAGCCGCGCCCGAACTCGTCGGTCTCGGTGCGTTGCGTCGTTTCTCCCCACGGGCGTGCCAGACGTCCGCGGGCCAGCGGGCTCCACGGAATCACGCCGATGCCCTCGGCCTGGCACAGCGGCAGCATCTCGCGTTCTTCCTCGCGGTGCAGCAGGTTCACGTGATTCTGCATGGTCGAGAAGCGGGTCCAGCCGTGCAGTCGCGACGTGTACAGAGCCTTCGCGAACTGCCACGCATACATCGACGATGCGCCGATGTAGCGGGCCTTGCCGGCCTTGACGACGTCATGCAGCGCTTCCAGCGTTTCCTCCAGCGGCGTGTGCGGGTCGAAGCGATGGATCTGGTAGAGATCGACATAGTCGGTGCCGAGTCGCTGCAGGCTGTAGTCGATCTCGGTGAAGATCGCGCGCCGCGACAGGCCCTGGCCGTTGGGCCCCGGCCGCATGCGGTTGAAGACCTTGGTCGCGATCACCACGTCGTCGCGTTTCGCGAAATCCTTGAGGGCGCGGCCCACGATCTCCTCGCTGCTGCCGTCCGAATACACGTTGGCCGTGTCGAAGAAGTTGATGCCCAGTTCCAGCGCTTGCCGGATGAACGGCCGGGACGCCGCTTCGTCGAGCGTCCATGCGTGCTTGCCGCGCGCCGGGTCGCCGTAGCTCATGCAGCCCAGACAGATGCGCGAGACCTCCAGGCCGGTCGAGCCGAGTTTCACGTACTCCATGCGTTGACTCCTTGCTGTCGTCGGTCCGGCAGAGCGTCGAATCCGTACCGCGATCAGGGTTTCCCCGGTCGCATATCGTAGGTCTGAAAAGGTGATCTGAGGTGAAAGGACCCTGAAACCCACCGCGGCGATGGTGCACGTTCCGGGGCGGTCGGGATCTGCGGGGTGGGCGCGGCGGTGGCTTGGCCCTACACTACCGGGCGCCGAAGTGCCGGGTATCGCAAGGTCGCCGCATCCGCGGCCTTGATCCGGAGTCCATCGGCCCGATGTTGCCCGACGTGACCATGATCCCAACGGACCTGGCGTTCGACGGGTTCGAATGTAGCGAGTCCGTGCCGCCGTCGTCGTGATGGCGTCGCGCGGCGTCCCGAAACCGCATCCTGCAACCGCCCATGTCCGAATCCGTGGCTTCCGTCGATCGCATCACGCTCGACCGCCTCGCGCTGCGCCAGCCCGCCACGATCGTCGTGGTCCGACCGCCGTCCGATGCACCGGAATGGCTGAGCCGTCTCGAAGAGATCGGCTTCATCGCCGGCGAGCCGGTGATGCTGCTGGCCCGGGGTGCCCCCGGTGGTGATCCGCTGGTCGTGCGCGTCGGTGACTCGACCTTTGCGCTGCGTCGCGCCGAAGCCGAATGTGTCGCGGTGGAGTTGATCCGATGAGCCACCACGCGCCGGTTCATTTCTATCCCAGCGGCCCGCTGATCGCGCTGGTGGGCAATCCCAATTGCGGCAAGACGGCGCTGTTCAATCTGCTCACCGGCAGCCGCCAGAAGGTGGCCAACTACGCTGGCGTCACGGTGGAGCGCAAGGAAGGCCGGCTGCTGAGCCGCGCCGGCAAGGCGCTGCGGGTGCTGGATCTGCCCGGTGCCTACAGCCTCAACCCGCGTTCGCCCGACGAGCGCGTGACTACCGATGTGCTGTATGGCCGGGCAGCCGGCGAGAAGCGGCCCGATCTGGTGGTGTGCGTTGTCGATGCGACGAACCTGCGGCGCAATCTGCGGCTGGTGCTGTCGGTCAAGCGACTGGGTCTGCCGTGCGTGGTCGCGCTGAACATGACGGACCTGGCGGCGCAGCGCGGACTGCGGGTCGATGCGCAGGCCCTGGCCGCGGAACTCGGTGTGCCGGTGGTGCCGACGGTGGCGGTGAAGGGCGAAGGCGCGGATGCGCTGCGCGCATGGCTGGACGATCCCGCCGCGTGGCGTGCGTTGCCGGCGGCCACCGAAGCGGCGGCACCGGTGGATCCGCGCGGCGACCACGAAACGGTGCGCGGCATCCTGCAGCGACTCGGGCTCGATGCCGCGGTGCCCCATACCACCAGCGACCGGATCGATCGCGTGGTGCTGCATCCGGTCGTCGGTCCGCTGCTGCTGGCCGTCGTGCTGTTCCTCGTGTTCCAGGCGGTGTTCGCGTGGGCCGAAGCGCCCATGGGCTGGATCGAGGCCGCCACGGCGTGGCTCGGCGACACCATTGGCGCCTGGTTGCCGGAAGGCTGGTTGCAGAGCCTGATCGTCGACGGCGTGATCGCCGGGGCTGGCGGCGTGCTGGTGTTCCTGCCGCAGATCGTGATCCTGTTCTTCTTCATTCTCGTGCTGGAAGAGTCGGGCTATCTGCCGCGGGCGGCGTTCCTGCTCGACCGGATCATGGGCAGCGTGGGCCTCTCGGGCCGCTCGTTCATTCCGCTGCTGTCGAGTTTCGCGTGCGCGATTCCCGGAATCATGGCGGCGCGCACCATCTCCAACACGCGCGACCGTCTGGTGACCATCATGATCGCGCCGCTGATGACCTGCTCAGCGCGGCTGCCGGTCTACGCACTGCTGATCGGCGCGTTCATTCCGCAGCGTGAAGTGTGGGGCTGGTTCGAACTGCAGGGGCTGGTGCTGTTCGGGTTGTACGTGGCCGGCATCGGCGGCGCGATGATCGTGGCGTGGGTGCTCAAGCTGCTGACGGCCGGCAACCAGATCCGCAATCTGATGATGGAACTGCCCAGCTACCACTGGCCCACGGTGCGAAATGTCGCCATCGTGTTGTGGCAGCGCGTGATGATCTTCGTGAAGCGCGTGGGCGGCATCATCCTGACGTTGACGATTCTGCTGTGGTTCCTGGCCAGCGTGCCGGGACCGCCACCGGACGCCACCGGCCCCGCCATCGAGTACAGCCTCGCCGGCATGCTGGGCCGTGCGCTGCGCACGTCATCTTCGAACCGATCGGCTTCAACTGGCAGATCAGTATCGCGCTGGTGCCGGGATTGGCAGCGCGCGAAGTCGCTGTCAGTGCGCTCGGAACGGTGTATGCGCTGTCCGCAACTGCGGAAGACACGGCGACCGCACTGGTGCCGTTGATCGCGCAGAGCTGGAGCATGGCGACCGCGCTGTCGCTGCTCGCGTGGTATGTGTTCGCGCCGCAGTGCCTGAGCACGCTGGCCACGATCAAGCGCGAGACCGGCGGCTGGCGCATGCCGCTGCTCGCGGCCGGGTACCTCTTCGCGCTGGCCTATGTCGCGTCGTTCATCACCTATCGCGTCGCGTTGGCGATGGGCGGGTGAGCGGGACCGATCCCAGCAAGGCCCGCTCGAAGCCAGCGTCAATTTCTGTGCAGATCGCCGAGGAAATGTATAGAAATTGGCGTTTTCTATGCATATTCTGATCTTCATGTACAAAAAAACACCGCATCTATGCGTGTGAGCCCGGGGCTCCGGGCTGGGAGAGCATCAATCTCCCCACTCGCCAGCCTCTCGCCAGCTCGCTTCGAGACCGCTGCCATCTTGAAAAAGCTGGCGAGCGCCAGTCGGCAGTTGGCCGAGCTGAAGGGGGTGGCAGCCGCGATCCCCCATCAAGGCATTCTCATCAACACGCTTGGTTTGCAGGAAGCCAAGGACAGTTCCGCGATTGAAAACATCGTGACGACCCACGATGAACTCTTTCGTGAAGGCGTGTTTCCCGATTCCTCCGGGAGTCCGGCGGCGAAGGAAGTGGCCCGCTATCGACAGGCGCTGAACATCGGATTCGAGGTGGTGCGCACCGAGCGCCTGCTGACCTGCAATCACATTCTTCAAATTCAGGAAGCGCTCGAGAAGAACAACGCCGGTTTTCGCAAGCTTCCCGGAACGGCATTGAAGTCCAGTAGGGGCCAGACCGCATACGTTCCACCGCAAGATCCGAATGAGATCATCCAACTGATGAATGAGCTGGAACATTTCATCAATGCCGACGAAACATTCGATGCAGATCCGTTGATCAAGATGGCGTTGATTCACCATCAGTTCGAGAGCATCCACCCTTTCTACGACGGCAACGGCAGAACAGGGCGGATCATCAACGTTTTGTATCTGGTGAAAGAAGGGTTGCTCGAAACGCCGGTGCTCTATCTCAGTCGGCACATCATCCGAACAAGATCCGACTATTGCCGCCTTCTTCAGGAAACTCGCGATCGAGATGCATGGGAAGACTGGGTTCTATACATGCTGACTGCGGTCGAGCAGACTGCGATCGAAGCAATTCAGACGATTCAGGCCGTAAAGACCTTGTTGCTCGAAACCAAACATAAAATTCGTGAGAAGTACCGCTTCTACAGCCAGGATCTGATCAACAATCTGTTCAGTCATCCGTATACGAAGATCGAGTTCATCCAAAGGGATCTCACAGTCACGAGAGTGACGGCTACCAAGTATCTCGACGCGTTGGTGCAGGGAGGCTTCGTACAGAAGCAGAAAGTCGGTCGCACGAATTACTATGTCAACGCACCGCTCTACGACATTCTGACGCGAGAGTCCATGCGGGATGGCGCCCCCTGAAAATGGACGTCTCGCCCCAAGTAGACGTCACAGCATCCAGTCGATCGGCAGCAGCGACAGGAACCACACACCGAATCGCAGGCCGACGCCGGTCTGCGGATCGGCGTGGTGCACGATGACCTGCCCATCGCGACGCTCGAGCCATTCGATCTTGCCACCGTCGGCCAGCCGCAGTTCGTAGGAAGTCTCGGGGACGGCGCGCAGGAACGCATCGGCCAGCCGCGCGGCGAGCGTCGGGCTGTCGATGACGAATCCCATCTCGGTGTTCAGCTGTGCCGATCGCGGATCGAAGTTGAAGGACCCGACGAACACGCGGGACCGATCCACCGAGAACGTCTTCGCGTGCAGGCTCGACCCGGAGCTGCCCATGAACGTGCGCCTGCGGG
>JAHCKV010000083.1 GCA_026125595.1 Burkholderiales bacterium
GAGACTGCCGTACAACGCCCGCGACGCGTAGTGCACCCAGAAGTACTCGCGCTTTCCCTGCAGCAGCAACCGGACGCGCACGCCGCGGCGCACCGCGTCCCGCAACGCATGGCGGATCCGACGACCCGGCAGGAAATAGGCATTGCAGATGATCACTTCCCGTCGGGCGCGCCGGATCGCGTCCAGATACTCCTCCTCGATCGCGCCGCGGTTGCGAACGTTGTCGCGGATCACGAACGCCGCCGCGATGCCGTCGTCGAACGGCTTCCCGCGTCGCGGCCGGACCAGCGGGAAACCGGTGCGCTTGCCGAGGGTCGTCCAGCGCACGAGACGCCACAGCCGTTGCATGACGTCCTGCATGTCCGCCACGAGCGGCCCCTCCACGCGGACGGCATAGTCGAACCGCGGCTCACCCTCGCCGCGACCGTCGCGATCGTCGTGGATGTTGATGCCACCGCAGAAACCGATGCGTCCGTCGATCACGGCCAGCTTGCGATGCAATCGGCGCAACCGCCCGCGCTTGAACCACAGCAGGCCGCGCTCCGGTCGGTAGACCAGGATCCGCATCTTCGTGCCCCCCGCCGCCAGACGCCGACGCAACGGCGGGCGCAGGTTCGACGACCCGAACCCGTCGACCATCAGCCGGACGACGACACCACGCTGTGCCGCGCGCACCAATGCGTCGGCGATGCGCCGACCGGTCGGATCGTCGGCAAAGATGTAGGTTTCCAGATGAACTTCGGCAACCGCACCGTCGATGGCTGTCTCGAGCGCCGGAAAAAAGTCATCGCCGGTTTCGAGCAGCGTGATCCGGTTGCCGGGCAACGGCATCGTCGCCGGCCCCGGTCAGAGTCGGGTCAGCAGCGCCGATAGCGCCGCGTGGTCCGACAGCTTCGAGAACAGCGCGCCGCGATGCACGTGGGCAATCCGCACCTGGAAACCGCGGACGTAGATCCGGTCCAGATGCAACAGCGGCATGCGCGCCGGGAAGCTGCGCGCCGGCCGGCCGCGTGTCTGCTCGAAGACCTCGGTCAGCGCCAGGCCTTGCACGAGGCTGCGTCCTCCGCGCCGCGTCCAGTCATTGAAGTCTCCGGCGATCACCAGCGGTGCGTCCGGCGGCACCATCCGCTCGATGCGTTCGCGCAGTTGGTCGATCTGCCGCCGCCGCCAGACCGCGAACAACCCCAGGTGCACGTTGATGCAATGGAGCGGCTGCCGCCAGCCAGGAACTTCGATCTCGCAATGGAGCAGACCACGGCTCTCGAGTTTCGACATCGAGACGTCCTGGTTGTCCCAGCGCAGGATCGGAAAGCGCGACAGGATCGCATTGCCATGGTGGCCGTGTTCGTATACGGCATTGCGCCCATACGCGAAGTCGGACCAGATGGAATCGGCGAGAAATTCATACTGCGGTTGCGCCGGCCAGCCCGGGTGCCGCGTCGCGAAATGCTCGTGCAGCCCCTGGACTTCCTGCAGGAAAACCAGATCGGCACCGACGGCCCGCAGGTGATCGCGCAGCTCGTGCACCATCAGCCGCGACTGGAACTGCGAGAAGCCCTTGTGGATGTTGAACGTGACGACGTGCAGGGATTCCATCGGGGCTGATCGGTCCGCGGTGGATCGGCTATGCCGTCGTCCGGACCTTCTCCGGTAGTTTGAGAATCGCCGCCGCGTTGCTCGACGAGAAACATCGCGCGGCGGCTTCCTGCCACGGCAACCATTGGAACGCCAGGTGCTCGCGCGGCGCAAGTCGCACCGGCACGCGCTCCGGCAGCTCGAGGCCGAACACGTGCTCGGTGTTGCGCGTCACACCGGGCGCATAGCGCGAACGCCAGTGCAGATAGATCTCGTAGTCGTTGGTGTAGCCCCAGTCGGAGAGCCGGTGCTGCGACACGTCGATGCCGGTTTCCTCCAGCACTTCGCGGCGCGCGGTTTCCGGCAGCGTTTCATCTTCGCGGTCGAGGCTGCCGGTGACCGATTGCCAGAACCCCGCGTGGTCGGCCCGCTCCAGCAACAGCACCTCCAGGGCGGCCGTGTGGATCACGACGAGAACGGAGCGGGGTATCTTGAACTTCATGGGGCAGATCGCGGCTGTCGGATCGAACCCGTCATGGACATCTCACGCGGTGCGCCCGTTCCCATCCACCGTCACCGGACCTTGATGTGCAGCTCGCGCAGCTGCTTCTCATCGACCGGACCCGGTGCCTGCACCATCAGGTCCTGTGCCCGCTGCGTCTTCGGGAACGCGATCACGTCGCGGATCGACTCGGCACCGGCCATCATCGTGACGATCCGGTCGAGGCCGAACGCGAGGCCACCGTGGGGCGGCGCACCGAATTGCAATGCATCGAGCAGGAAGCCGAACTTCAGCTTCGCGTCTTCGGCACTGATGCCCAACGCGCCGAACACCTTCGATTGCACGTCCTGTCGATGGATCCGCACCGAACCGCCGCCGATCTCCCAGCCGTTGAGCACCATGTCGTAGGCCTTGGCGAGCGCCTGACCCGGATCGGAATCGAGAAAATCCTCGTGACCATCCATCGGACTGGTGAACGGGTGATGCAGCGCATCCCAGCGCTTCTCGTCGTCGTTGTACTCGAACATCGGAAAATCGACGACCCACAGCGGCTTCCATTCCTTCACGGCCAGACCACGATCGTGGCCGATGCGGGCGCGCAGTGCTCCGAGTGCATCGTTGACGATCTTGGCCTTGTCGGCGCCAAAGAAGATCAGATCGCCATCGGCGGCACCGGTCCGCTCCAGGATCGTGCTCAGCGCGTCTTCGCTCAGATTCTTCACGATCGGCGACTGCAGGCCGTCGCGCCCCTTCGCCTTCTCGTTGACCTTGATGTAGGCGAGACCCTTGGCACCGTAGATCGCGACGAACTGCGTGTATTCGTCGATCTCCTTGCGCGAGAGCTGTCCGCCGCCCGGAACCGATAACGCCGCGATGCGGCCGCCGGCAGAGTTCGCGACGTCGCGGAACACCTTGAACTCCACGTCCTTCAGCGCATCGGTCAGCTCCGTCAGCACCAGCGGCACGCGAAGATCGGGCTTGTCGGAGCCGTACTTCGACATGGCTTCCTGGAACGTGATCCGCGGAAAGGGATCCGGCAGTTCCACGGACAGCACGTCGCGGAACAGCGTGCGGATCATCTCTTCCATCAGCGCCGTGATCTCGGCCACACCGAGGAACGACGTCTCGATATCGATCTGCGTGAACTCGGGCTGACGATCGGCGCGCAGATCCTCGTCGCGGAAGCACTTGGTGATCTGGTAGTAGCGATCGAAGCCGGACATCATCAGCAGTTGCTTGAACAGCTGCGGCGATTGCGGCAGCGCGAAGAACTGCCCGTGGTGCACCCGCGACGGCACCAGGTAGTCGCGCGCGCCCTCCGGCGTCGACTTGGTCAGCATCGGCGTTTCGATGTCGATGAAGCCCTGCGCGTCGAGGTAGCGGCGCACCGCCATCGCGACGCGGTAGCGCAGCTTCAGGTTGTTCTGCATCTGCGGTCGACGCAGATCGAGATAGCGATACTCGAGGCGGATGGTTTCCGACAGGTTGTCGTCGTCCATCTGGAACGGCGGTGTCAGCGACGCGTTGAGGATCTCGATGTCCTTCGCCAGCACTTCGATCTGGCCGCTCTTCAGATTGGCGTTCGTCGTGCCTGCGGGACGTTCCCGCACCTTGCCTTCGATCTTCAGCACGAACTCGCTGCGCACGCGATCGGCCGTCGCGAAAGTGTCCGGCGTATCCGGATCGATCACGACCTGAACCAGTCCTTCGCGGTCGCGCAGGTCGATGAAGATCACGCCGCCGTGATCACGCCGGCGATGCACCCAGCCGTAGAGGGTAACGGTCTGGCCGAGGTAGCTGGAATCGATGAGGCCGCTGTAGTTGGTACGCATGATGATTGTGGTTGTGGGATCCGGTCCGTGGAACTCAGGGCTTCGTCCGCCCGCGACCATTGCCGGCCTGCGGCGGTGCGACGCCCATGGAGATGATGTACTTCAATGCTTCGTCGACGCTCATGTCGAGCTCGATCACGTGATCGCGCGGCAGCATCACGAAATAGCCGCCCGTGGGGTTGGGTGTCGTCGGCACGTAGACGCTGACGTAGTCGCCCTGCAGATGGGCGGCCACGTCGCCGCCCGGCACGCCCGTCAGGAATCCGATGGTCCAGACGCCGTCCTTCGGCCACTGCAGCAACACCGCCTTGCGGAACGCCTGGCCGTTGGACGAGAACAGCGTGTCCGACACCTGCTTCACGCTGTTGTAGATCGACTTCACGACCGGAATCCGACCCAGGATGGATTCCCATGCCACAACCAGCCGCTGACCCAGCATGTTCGCCGTCAGCAACCCGGTCACGAACAAGACGACGACGGTCAGCACGACCCCGAGCCCGGGGATGTTGAATCCGAGCCACGCCTGCGGCCGCCAGCTCGACGGCAGCAGCAGCAGCGTCTGGTCCATGGTCGTGACGAGGGCCTGCAGCACCCAGAAGGTGATGCCCAGGGGGACCCAGATCAGCAGGCCGGTGATGAGATACCGTCTCATGGAATAAAGGACCGCACCTCGCACGGCCACAGGCACGGGCGAGGTCGACGGTCGGTCGGATCACCGCACGCAAACCCGGATCGCCCGGTTTGCGCTCGAAATGTTGGAAGAATCGCCCCGCGACGGGCGGAGTCGCGGCGGTCGGTCAGTGGCAGGCGCAACCGGTACTGCAGGCCTGGGCCTTGGTGCCGGAATCGGACGTGCTCGAATCGGATTTGCCGGATTCGGACTTCGCGGCATCGCCACTGGCGGCATCCGGCTTGGCGGCGGGTTTCGAACCACTGCCCTTGAAGTCGGTCGCATACCAGCCGCTGCCCTTCAACTGGAAGCCGGCGGCCGAGATCAGCTTGGTCATGGAATCCTTGCCGCAATCGGGGCAGGTCACGATGGGGGCGTCGCTGACTTTCTGAAGAAACTCCTTCTCCAGACCGCAACCGCCGCAGCGATATTCGTAGATGGGCATGATATCCCCCGAAAAAGAAAGCAAAATTATACGCAAGGGATCGCGAATAGCGACGGGGATGGTGGCGAACCGAACGGAATCAAGGGGCCGCGTCGCCAATCTTCACCGCCGGCATGCCGCGACCCGTCCGACCCGACCCTTTTTTCACCGTAGCGACGACCCGAACCCATGCTGAACAAGACCCGCTGGCCCTTCCCTCGCATCATCGCCCACCGGGGCGGCGGCACCCTAGGCCCGGAGAACACGCTGGTGGGCCTGCGCCTCGGCGCCGCCGCCGGTTTCGGTGGACTGGAGTTCGACGTCCGCCTCGCCCGGCACGGCGTGCCGGTGCTGATGCACGACGCCACGGTGGATCGCACGACGGACGGCCGGGGCGCCGTCGTCGATCGCGACGCCGCCGAACTGCGGCAGCTGGACGCCGGCAGCTGGTTCGGCAACGAGTTCGTCGGCGAGCACGTGCCGACTTTCGACAGCGCTGCGACGCTGTGCCGAACGCTGGGTCTGTGGGCCAACATCGAACTCAAGGCCGAAGAAGCGGCCGCGGCGGACACCGGCCGCATCGTCGCGCAGCAGGCGGCCCGCGTGTTCGGCGACGCCAGCCCCGCTCCGCTGCTGTCGTCGTTCTCGGAAACGGCTCTGGCCGCCGCGAAGGACGTGGCACCCGACTTGCCCCGCGGGCTGCTGGTCGAAACGCCGCCGGCCGATTGGCGCGCCCGGACCCAGACGCTGGGCTGCCGCTCGCTGCATTGCCGGCACGATGCGGTGACGCCCGAGCTGATCGCCGCGGTCCATGACGCCGGCCTCGGGCTGCTGGCCTACACGGTCAACGATCCGGGGCGGGCCATGGTGCTGTTCGAATGGGGCATCGACGCCATCGTCACCGATGAACTGAAGGCGGTCCGCGCCGATCTGCTGGCGCAATACGGCCTGGAACCGCCGGTCTGATCGGACCGGCTACGGAGCCGGCTCGGGCGCCGGACTGGCGCCGAACAGCCGCAGGGCCAGCGCGCCGAGGCCGAACAGCAGCACGGCAAACCCGATCCAGCCCCCGACGACGGGTAGCCCGGACAGCAACGACAGCGCGATCAGCACCGCGACCAACGCCAGGATGCGGGGCCACCGCCGCGCATCGGCGCCGGGCCTGAGTCGCGCGAGACCTCGGTCCGCCACGAACAGCGCGCCGTTCAGGTAGCCGGCCAGCAGCATCGGGAAATACAGCGCGAGCAGCAGCATGCCGATCGGGATCCCGATCAGCGTAACCATCGCCAGTACGCTGGCGACCGGTACGCCGACCAGCAGACCGAAGCCCAGCCCCAGACTGGGCCACGGGCGCACACCGACCAGCGCGGCACTACGCCGCAGAAAATGCGGCGCCAGCACCAGCAACAGCACACCGGCGAGAATCACGCCGACGGTCCAGAACCCGAGGAACCAGCGGCCGGCCGCATCGCCGACGCGCTGGAAACGGAATTCCTCCACTTCCACCGCCTCCTGCACGATCTCGCCGCCGATCCGCGCACCCGGATCGATCTGCGCGGGCCGCGCCGAGCGGATCGTCAACTTGCCGTCGATCACCGTGGACGGTCCGACCGTGACGTCCCGTCCGGCCAGATAGACGTCGCCGGCGGCGCGGCCGTCGAACACCAGCGTAGGGCCGGCCAGACTGACCGCTTCGCCCCCTTGCCCTTCGAACCGGACCGAGCCGCCAGCCGCCGCGAGACTGCCGTCGACCACCGCCTCCCGCGTGACGACGATGCTGCGCCCCGCCAGGCGGGCACTCTCGCCGACGCGGCTTTCGAGACGCACCGATCCGCCGGCCGCATAGACATCGTCTTCCACGGGCGCGCGCAGCTCGACACTGCCGCCGACCGCGACGACGTCACCCGCCACCGGTGCGCGCACGTCGATCATGCCGCCGGCAGCGACGAGATCTCCGGGGGTCGGACGGTCCACCCGGATGACCTGTCCGGCCACGTAGTGATCGCTGCCCAACACCCGATCGACGTTGTCGTCGTCGGCCCAGGCACACGGCACCGTCGCGATCAGGATCGGCACTGCAGCGCTCCAGACCCACGCCATGACGCCCTCCCCAAGCCGCAGGATCGCGGCAGACCCGTCGATTCTGCCGCGGCGCCGGCAGTGCGGGTTGATCCTCGTCAAGGTGCGGAACACGTCCCCACGGCGAATCCGCCGGGCACTCGATGCAGCGCGGTGGTCGTGAAGATGTTCCACCATCCCATGGGCTGATTCGTACCCACCGCATAGACAAGACCCCACAGCACGTAGGCTCGGCCGGCGGTCACGTGCGCGACGTTGTGGGCGAACCACGGATCGCATTCGCGGGGCTGCGGCGCCGTCCGGAAATCGAGCGTTCCGCTGTCGGCAATGCCACGATCCGTTCGCAGCATCTTCCAACGGACGCGGTAGGACATCTCGGCGCGCAGGCCGTGCAGCGCGACGCTGCCGGACGCTGCCGCGACCGTCACGGGGCTCTCACCGTCGCGCTCGAACACGACGGTCGCCGCTCCTTCATCGGGCCGCCAGCCGACGCTCGCCGCCGCCGGGCCGGCCTCGATCAACATCGGTTCCGCCGCGCCGCTGCGTGACGGCGCCACCACCGTCGACCCCTTCTCCGTGAGCCGGTCGACCATCGCCCTCAGCGCACGGATCTGCACGCCGTCGCGCGTCGCGTAGGCCGCGCCGGTGTAACCCCACCAGTCCCAGCATCCATTCGGATTCAGCGGCACGCCCCACGTGGCGCGGGCTTGCGGATACAGCACGATGAGCCGGTTGGTATCGGCCCAGCGGTTGTAGCCGGCGTGGCGCAGGAAAGCGTCGCCGACGGCCTCCTGGGCCTGCTTGCAACCATGCAGCGCGACATGCACCCGACATTCGGCGCCCTGCGCGCAGGTCTTCGGCACATACACGTAGCCGGTCGATGCCAGACCGGCACTGCGCGTGGAGCTGTCGACAAACTCGGCCTGGTCGAACGCGATCAGGTGTCCGTCCGCCTTGGCCGCCGGGGGTTCGAGCCGACCGAGCAGAAACTGCAGCAGCGCGCCGGCCATGTCGTAGTCGCAATCGGCGATGAAATCGCCACCCGTCACATCGCATGGCACGCCGGCATCGGTGGTCGCCACCGCATGGCCCGCCGGCAGATCGTCGCGCAGGAAACGCTGCGCGGACGGCACCCAGCGCGCGTAGAAGGCGTCCAACGCCTGCATCGAGCCGCGGCGGACGACGCCATCGTTGTAGCCGGAAAACATCCAGACCCGCGTCGTCGCAAGGGCGGAAGGCGGGTCCACACGACCCGTCGCGGCCACCTGTTCCAGCCTGGCCTGCAGCGGCCCGACATCCGGCTCGCCTTGCATGCATTCACCGGTCGCGCGACTGGCGTTGCCTTGCGCACACCACCACGGTCCGCCCGCGATCACGCCGGCACCGCGCACGATCGACGCGTGGGCCATATGAAACTGCACCGCCATGAACGCGCCGGACGACAGGCCGGACACCGTGGTCTCGTTCAGCCGTGCATGCAATGCGGGTAGGCCGGCCGCCGAAACGGAACCGCCGCAGACGAGCAACAACCCCAGCAGCATGCGCATCAAGCCACCCTTGGGGGAAAACCTGCACCGCCACATAATGCGCCGACGGGCCGATGCCACCGCGCCCACCCGCACCCGGAGCCGTTCGATGAATCGATCATCCCGCACGCTCGTCACGATCATTCTGTTGTCATCGCTGTCCACGGCCACTCTGGCGCAGCAGACGCTCACCGGCACCTGGACCTGCCGAACTGCCGTGGGTCAGTCGCAGCTGGAGTTCCAGTCCTCCCGGGTTCTCGCGTTCGACGGCCAGCAGATGGCGTACCGCATTCTCGGCAACGCCATCCAGGTGATCGAGGAGGGCCTGCCGGCCAACTACACATTCCGGCTGACCGGCGACCGTCTGGCCATCACGACACCGGACGGTTCACCGATCGATTGCCAGCGCGCCGTCGCCCCGGCGATACCGCAAGCCGAAGGTCCGACCACCGGGACCGGCGGTTCGTTCAATCACCTGCTGGCAGGGAAGTTGTGCGCATGGTCCGGCGCGTCGTCGACCACCGGCAGCTACTCGAGCACGCAGATCGCGTGGTTCGATGGTCGCGGCAGTTTCTCGACCGGGTCCGAATCGAGCTTCAGCACGACCCATCGGGATGCCGGCGGCAACCCGACCGGCACCGGCGGCGGCTACGGTCAGGGCGACGGACCCGGGGGACGCTACGAGGTGACGGCGGTGCAGGTCGGCGCACCGGTCCGGATCCGCTGGTCCGGCGGCGAAGACGATGTCGCGTACGTGCACCACGTGGCGGGCGGAAAGATCACCGAAGTGAAGTACGGCAAGCAGCTGTTCGGCATGGGGTTGTGCGAATAGCGCGCGACGTTCAAGCCGCCTCTTCCAGTTCGGGGGCGACGAGCCCGTCGGAGACGGCCGGCTCCGCGATCCAGTGCACCAGTTCCATCTGCCCGTCGTGGTGCTCGACGATGGCCGTGCAGGAATCGACCCAGTCGCCGCAGTTGATGTAGGTCATGCCATCGATCTCCTTGATCGCCGCCGCATGGATGTGGCCGCAGACGACGCCATCGACACCGCGGGCCTTCACCGCGCGGATCACGGAATCCTCGAAGTTGTAGATGAACTGCAGTGCGCCCTTGACCTTGCGCTTGGCGAAGCCCGCCAACGACCAGTAGCCCGAAACACCCAGCGTGCGCCGGATGAACGACAGGTGAACGTTGAGACGAACCAGCAAGTTGTAGACGACGTCGCCGAGGATCGCGACCCATCGGTGATGGCGCGTGACCTGATCGAACTCGTCGCCGTGCAGCAGCACGTAGCGCTTGCCGTCCGCGGCGACGTGTTCATATTCCATCGCCAGTTCGATGTCGCCGAACGCCGTGCCGACATATTCGCGCAACGCCTCGTCGTGATTGCCCGGCACGAACACCACCTTCACGCCGTGCCGCGCCCTGCGCAGCACCTTTTGCACGACGGTGTTCTGGGCGCGGGTCCACACGATGCTGCGATTCATCGCCCAGAAATCGATGATGTCACCGAGCAGGAAAAGTTGCTCGGCATCGTAGTGCTTGAGGAAGGACAGCA
>JAHCKV010000084.1 GCA_026125595.1 Burkholderiales bacterium
CAATGGTGCGGCGACGATCCTGCGATCGACCTTTCCATGGCTGGAAGGTCAACGGCTACCTGAAGCCGAGGTACTGCAGGCTGCAGCAGACGGCAGTCTCGGAGCGGCGGCGCGACACTGGCGCGTGCTGGACTGATCCGGCGCCTGCGTATTGCTATTTCAGCAGCTCGGCGATCACGTCCAGACCGGCCCGGGCGCACGCCTCGTCCTGATCGGCAGTCCCGCCGGAAACGCCAAGACCGCCGACATGCTGGCCCCGGATGAAGATCGGCAGACCGCCGGCGAAGCTGACCATGCCCGGCACCAGTTCGAGCCCGTATTCGTCCTTCGAGAACTCGCCCCATTCCCGTGACGTGCTGGGCACGCGCGCACAGGTTTGCGCTTTCAGTTGTGCGATCTCGACGCTCACCAGAAACGCGCCATCCATCCGCGTGAACTGCTTCAGATGGGCGCCATCGTCCGCCACGGCAATGGCCATCTTCCAGCCTTCGGCATGGGCCTTCGCTTCGCATGCGTCGATCAATCGCTTCGCGACTGCGCTGCCGAGCACGATCCGTGTCGCGTGCATCGGTGGGGAAGAAGGGATCGACGACGTCATGCGACGGCTCTCCAGGCGGCGTTCCGTTCGCATGGGCCATGCGCCGGGGATGCGGTCGTCGGCGCGAACGCATCGGGCGCATGGTCGCCGGATCTTGCCGCCGATTCAACCGCCGCGAGTTGCCTCCATCGGTCAGTGCGCCGCGTGGGCGTGCACGTGCCCGCCGCCGTGGGCCCAGCGGCGGTTGCGACCGTCGAGCGCTTCGACGGCCTGCACGAACGGATCGGATTCCATGTCGCCGAAATCGGCGGAGTCGAGCCGGATGTACAGCGGTGTCACGCGCTGCACTTCGTCGCTGGCGCGTTGCGTCGACGGATCCAGCGCCAGCAACGTGAGCACGCTGCGGCTGCGACGGGTGCTGCGGTCGACCCGCAGCGGCAACCGTTCCACCGACAGCCAATCCACTTCAATACGCTCGCCGCCGATGGTACCGCGGTACATCGTGACCGGGCGGCCCCGCCATTCGCCGGTGCCGGTGGCTTCCAGCGTCTTCAGCGAATCCGGATCCAGCACCGAGCCCAGCGCGTGCCAGTCGGGTTCTGCGTTGCGGGTACGCAACTCGCCGGGGGTGTATTCGATCACGCGACGCTGCGCATGGAACAGCCGCTCGAGCGTCACTTCGCCGGTATCGGCGTCGCGCGTCCACACCTCCGCCTGATCGAGCGCAGGGATCGCCGTAACCACGCGCGACGATTCGCGGATCAGCCACCACTCGGGACCCTGCCGGGTCCGACATTCTTCATCGGTGACTTCCAATCGATAGCGCGCCGACATCGACGGCACATCGGGGGCGTCGTCGTGGGCGGTCACCGGACCGTTCACGATCGACGTGATGATTCCGAACAGCAGCAGCGACAAACCGTTCTTCGACATGGGAATGCTCCAAACCGGGGACACGGAAACGACAAAGGAGGACGACCGCAGCCGCCCTCCTTTTCACTGCACGTCGGGCATCAGAACCCGAAGGCTTCCTTCATCACGTGGTAGATCCAGTTCTGCTCCATCACACCGCGGACCAGGTAGGCCTTCGGACCGGACGCGTAGATCGCCACGTCTTCTCCGGCGTGGGTTTCCGAACCCAGCGGCACGGTTGCTTCCTGCAGGAAGTCGACGGCGGTGGTCTGCGCTTCCGTCAGCGTGGGGCGGACCGCCGAGTTGGTCGGCAGGCTGCCGCGCCATCCCGGACCGTTGGCGTAGCCCAGCGTCGTGTACGGCAGACCGAGGCTGTCCACCGCGTTCTCGACCGGATCACCATCGACGTTCGGCACTTCCTTGACCAGACCCAGGATCGGATTGCCGCGCGCCGGGTAGCCGGCGATCGTGAACACGTGGCTGTGGTCGGCCGACACGAGGATCAGCGTGTCGTTGGGATCCGTCATCTCGTACGCCTTCTTGATGGCCTTGGCGAACTCGACGGTGTCGATCAGCGCCCGCTTGGCGTTGCCGGCGTGGTGCGCGTGATCGATACGGCCGGCTTCCACGTGCAGGAAGAATCCGTTCGAATTCTTCTTCAGCATCTGGATCGACTTCTCGGTCATCGCGGTCAACGACGGTTCACCGGTCGGGCCGTTGTTGCGATCGGCTTCGTACTGCATGTGGGAGCGCTCGAACAGACCGAGCAGGTGCTCCGTCGACGCGGGGTTCACGGCATCGAAATCGGCCTTGTTCCACACGTACTTGGCGGAAGACGCACCACCGCGGGTCGAAACCCATTCGTTCGGCAGATGGCGGCCGTCGGTACGCACGCCGCGGGAAGACGTGTTCTCCGGATCGAACACCGAGTTCGGATAGAAGTACGAACGGCCGCCACCCATCGCGACCTTGAGGCTGGCACGCACGGCCGGGCTCACGTCGATCAACTGCGCGGCGATGTCCTTCACCGTGCACGAGCCGGCGGGCAACCCGTAGGCGGCTTCGAACGCGCGGATGTTGTTGTCGGCTTCCCAGTCGCGCACGGACGTATGCGCATAGGTCGCGGCCGGCGTCGCGTGGGTGATGCGCGCGGTGGATACGACACCGGTGGACTTGCCGGCAGCGGCGGCCTGCTCGAGGATCGTCGGCAACGACTTCGACGCGATGACGGCGGCATCGCATTCGCCGCGGGTGGTGGTGTGGTTCACCGACAGCTGACCTTCACGACCCTTGTAGCCGGTGACCATGGCGGTCATCGTCGGCGCCGAATCGGAGGTCTGCTGATCCCACGAGTAGGTCTTCGACAGTGCGACGTACGGGAACGTCTCGAAGGACAGCATGTGCTCCTCGCCCTTCTTGCCCTGGTTCTGACCGTCGAAGATGCGGGCTGCGGAAACGGTCGACACGCCCATGCCGTCACCGATGAACAGGATGACGTTCTTGGCACGGCGGGTGTTGGCGTACAGCTGCTTGCCCTGGCGGATGAAGTTCTGACCGCCGGTCCACCAGTCCTGCACGGACTCGGGGCCACCGGTGGCGGGTTGGGCGGCGAAGGCGGCGGGCACGAACGATGTGCCGGTGACGGCGAACGCCACCGCCAGCGCGCAGGTCTTGCGTACGATCGGGTGTTTCATGGTCGAGGTCGCTCCTGGAAGAATGCGGGAATGGTTCGATTCAGCTACGACGGCGGCGACGCTGAGCGTTCAGCGCGAGTGCGGCGAGCCCGAGACCGAGTAAGAAGCGCGTAGGTGCTCCGGTTCGGGCACGGCGGTCACATCGAGGCTCACGGCATCGACGCCGAACTGCAGTGCCGCCTGGTTGCCGACGCTGGCGAAGCGCAGTTGGAACTCGCCGCCGGAGGCCAGCAGATCGGTCACATCGAAGCTGAAGTCGGAGTAGCCGTTGACGAACTCGCGGCCGTTGGGACCGCCGAGGTAGAACGTGCGCAGCACGCCGGCACCGGTGTCGAACGGAGATGCATCGGCGGCCAGGATATCGACGCGGACATGCTGGTTGGCGCGGTACTCGTCGCCGGTCGTGAAATCGAGACCGCTGCCGTCGATGTACGGGACGCCGGCGCCCTGGTCGTTGACGAACAGCTGGAACGACAGCGTGGCCTGCGTCACCGCGGCGGTCGTGAAGCTCTGGTACAGCGCGTTGTTGCTGGGCGCCGCGGCATCGAGCAGCGCATAGAAGCTGCCCTGGGATGCGCCGACGGTGGCATAGGCGCTGATGGGCGACTCGACGGCATCGGTCACGACAATGTTGCCGACCATGCCTTGGGTGGCGATCTGCCATCCGGCAGGTGCATCGGTTTCCATGCCGTCGGCTTCGAAGCCGCCGTTCTGGATCAGTTCCGCGGCCGACACCGGCATCGCGGCGACGGCGGCCGTCAGCCCGAGGATGCCGGCTGCGATCAGATGGTTGGGTTTCATGGTCTCACTCGCACGTTCGTTGATCTGGGCGCAAGCCGGATGGACTCCGGACTGCGTGGCGAGGAGATTAGGGAGGCGAGATTGCGCGGCATCGGGACCGGCTCGTAGTCCGGCCACTTGCGCAACTCTGCTGCATCAGGTGACGGTCGACGCTGCGGGCGCGACTCCCTGCCGCAACCGGATTGCGCAACCGGGCCCACAGTCCGCCCCGTCAATCCCGGTCATCGATCGATGGTCCGTTCGGCGTGGCTCGATCACCGCTTCAGGCGGGAATCCATCCGGCCGGCAGATTGCACTCAGCGGCCTGGGATAACCGCCGGATCGCACCGGGGCCGCGAACGCTGGCACGGAATCGGCTGATATGATCGGATCGATTTTTCCCCTCCTTCGGTAGCCCCATCCCTATGAACATCCAGCCCGTCATCCTCTGCGGCGGTTCCGGCACCCGCCTTTGGCCCCTGTCGCGCAGCACCTACCCGAAGCAGTTCCTGCGGCTCACGTCGACCGACCGGACAATGCTTCAGGAGACCCTGGTGCGACTGAAGGGCGCCGAGCACGTGGGTGAACCCATGGTGTTGTGCAACGAGGAACACCGCTTCCTGGTCGCCGAGCAGCTACGCGCGATCGGCGTGAATCCCAAACTGCTGATGCTCGAACCGGTCGGTCGCAATACCGCGCCTGCCGTTGCGGCTGCCGCGATTGCCGCCTCCCGCGATGATCCGGACGTGCTGCTGCTGGTGCTGGCGTCGGACCATTCGATCCAGGACACGCCGGCGTTCCATCGCGCCATCGCAACGGCGTCGAAGGCCGCGCGACAGGGCCTGCTGGCCACCTTCGGGA
Organism: Burkholderiales bacterium; assembly: GCA_026125595.1. Classification (GTDB taxonomy): domain Bacteria; phylum Pseudomonadota; class Gammaproteobacteria; order Burkholderiales. Next base: position 4,786 of record JAHCKV010000084.1, read on the forward strand.
TCATTCCCGACGCGCCGGAGACGGGCTACGGCTACATCCGCCGTGGAGCGGCGCTCCCCGACCTGGACAACACCTTTGCGATCGGCCAGTTCGTCGAGAAACCGGATGCGGCGACTGCCCAGCGCTTCCTGGAATCCCAGGAGTATTTCTGGAACAGCGGCATGTTCCTGCTGAGCGCCCGGGCATTCCTCGAAGAGCTCGCCGTGTTCCAGCCCGCCGTGCTCGCTGCGGTTCGCGCCGCCGTCGGCGAAAGCCGCAAGGATCTCGATTTCCTGCGTCTGGACGAGAAGGCGTTCTCGGAATCGCCGTCCATTTCGATCGACTACGCCGTAATGGAAAAGACCAAGCTCGGCGCCGTCGTGCCGGTGGAAATGGGCTGGAGCGATGTCGGATCGTGGGACGCCCTGTGGGAAATCCACGACAAGACGGCGGAAGGCAACGTGTACGAAGGCGATGTGCTCGCGTCGGAGGTCACGAACACATACATCAAGGCCGAGAACCGGATGGTTGCGGCTGTCGGCGTCGAGAATCTGGTGATCGTCGAAACCGCCGACGCGGTGCTCGTGGTGGACAAACGCTCTGCGCAGAACGTGAAGGCCGTCGTCGACCAGCTGAAATCCGAAGCGCGCACCGAGCATGCGATCCATCGTCGCGTCTACCGGCCCTGGGGCTCCTACGAAGGCATCGATGCCGGCGCCCGCTATCAGGTCAAGCGGTTGACGGTGAATCCGGGCTGCAAGCTGTCGCTGCAGATGCATCACCACCGCGCCGAGCACTGGATCGTCGTCAGCGGCACGGCGCGGATCACGCGGGGCGATGAAGAGATCCTGCTGACGGAGAACCAGTCGACATACATCCCGCTGGGCACCAAGCACCGCCTCGAGAATCCGGGCCTCGTGCCGCTGCAGCTGATCGAGGTCCAGTCCGGCAGCTATCTCGGCGAGGACGACATCGTCCGGTTTGCGGACGACTGGAATCGCGGCGAAGAAAAGTCCAAGAAATGAAGTCGTTGTTGAATCGAGCCGTGGCGCGGATCGTCGATTCGCACCGGCTGAGGTGCGGCTTGATCGCGCTGACCATCGGGCTGGTGATCGAGCTGTTCTGGCTCGGTGCGCAGCCGATCGCGGTCGGTCTGTTCCAGGCGCCGTGGGACAAGGTCGCCCACTTCGTGACCTACGGCGGGCTGGCGATGATCCTGTCGCTGGGATTCGGCCTGCGCCGACCCTGGTGGGTGCTCGGCCTCACGCTGACGGTGGCGCTGGCCGACGAACTGTTCCAGCTGCGACTGCCGGGGCGGCAACCCGATGTGCTGGACTGGCTCGCGGATGCCGCCGCCGCGGCATCCGTGGTTCTGTTCACGACCGTGTTGATGCGCCGGATCCGGCACCGGCCGGTGCCGACCGAGCGCCGCTGATTTCCGTTACTTGATGCTGCCCTGCAGCTTGGCCAATTCGGCGTCGTTCAGGTTGACCGGCGTCTTGTTGGTCATGAACGTCAGATAAGCCTGCTCTGTTTCCTGGGCCTTGCGCACGCGCAGCGCCCCGGCGATCTGCTCCTTCACTTCCGGCAGCGGCTTCACCGACCGGTCGCGCGAATCTTCGAGCCGGACGATGTGCCAGCCCTGGGGCGATCGGATCGCGGCGCTTGTTTCGCCCTTCTTGAGCGTCGACACGGACTCCCGCAGTTCGGGTAGCAGGTTGGCTTCCGCCACCCAACCCATGTCACCACCCTTGGCCGCGCTTTCGCTGTGGTCGGAGTTGGCTTTCGCCAATGCCGCGAAATCCGCCCCTTTTGCACGGGCCTTGGACACCAGGTCCGTCACCTTGGCCTGCGCCTTCTGGAACGCCGCCTTGTCGGACTCCGGCGGCGCCAATACGAAGATCTGCGCGAGGCGATACTGCTTCGGCACGGCGAACGAAGCCGGGTTCTGGTCATAGGCCGCCTTCACTTCGGCATCGCTCGGGAAACTCTCCGGCGGCCGGGCGACACTGTTCATGTAGCTCGATACCAGCATCTGCTCCCGGGCCCTTTCCATCTGGGCGATCACCTCGGGGCGCCGGTCCCACCCTTTGCTGCGAGCCTCGGCGGCCAGCGCCCGCCGCAAGACCTCGGTCCGGATGAGGCGATTCAGCATCTCCTGGGGTTGCGCCGCAACCTGGGCCCGCGCCTCCGGCGGCAGCCCGTCCACCATCATCCGCAACTCTTCCGTCTTCAGTTCGACCTCTCCCATCTTGGCCACGACACCGGCCGGGAGCTTCTCCGCCGCTGACGCGACAACCGCCGCCAACAGCAGGGACATCGCCATCACACCTCTGAAAACCATGGAACTTCCTCCATATGCGCAAGCGCCGGACCGTATCAACGGCATGTTACAGAAATCGGACAACGAACAATCTTCGCTGTTTCCAGTGACTTGGAATCACGCTAGCGGCGGCGAAAGGCCGGAACCTGACAGGAATGAGATGTTCGAGCCCGCAGCGAGCACGCTCCGTCGTTCAACGGATCCGCATAAATCTAACGCGTCGCCATGTCCCGACGGCTCCAAATTGCAACATAATGCATCGCACCAATTCCAATAAATACACATGATTTACATATAGTTGAAACGTAACGTCCGGTCGGACCGAGGTCGCGTCGACGTCACGTCGAAATTAACAAGAAAGCACTTGCAAGGCCGGCGCGAGGAGCGCTAGAGTTCGGCCATCAAATCTAAAAGGTTGTGATATTCCAAGCGGGGGATCGGGCGGTGCTCGATTGAGAGCAGTGCCCGTAGTAACTGTTTTCAAGCTTGGGATGTCGAACAGCCAATCGGGTTTGCTGCTTCGGCAGCTCGCAAACGAGTACCAGTTTTTCTACTAAGGGACGAGACCTATGAACATGATCAAGAAAGCCAGTGCCGCAATTGGCGTAGCCAGCCTGCTGGCATGCAGCGCCTCTTATGCCGTTTCGCTCGACTACGGTTCCGTGTCGGCCGGCGAAGGGTTCAGCTTCACGCAAATCACGTCGGGTTCGTACTCCGACTCTTTTTCGTTCACCACCGACGGTGTCTTCGACTTCGTTCTGAGCTTCACGAACGTCGGCTTCGATTCGTACTCGATGGTTCAAGTGTTTGTCGATGGCAGCGCCACCCCGATCACCGGCGCGTTCGGTTCGGGCACCGCGTTCTCCTGGTCGCCGTCGGCGTTCCCCACGGGCACCGACTTCCTGGTGACCGTTGCCGGTTCCGATCCGACCGCCAACCCGACCTACACGCTGAGCCTCGCGACGGCGCCGGTTCCGGAACCCTCCACCTGGGCGATGCTCGGTGTTGGCGCCCTGGCCGTGGCTGCCAGCATCCGTCGTCAGCAGCAACGTCGTAGCTGATCTGCTTCAAGTCCGTAGAAAAGCCGCCCCTCATCGGGGCGGTTTTTTTTGCCCGCTCGCCGCGTAACGGCTTGCACTCAGCCAAGCGATGCCGGCGCTCGCGAAGAATGCCGAGCGCGTATCCGATGGCGACCCCGGCAAATCGGATCGAAGGCAAGGCGTCGTTCAAGCATTGAGGCCCGCGGTCTGTATCAGCTCCAGGATCCGCTGCGGCGTCGTGATCGCGGGCGGACGCACCGCCAGATCCGCCAGCGTACGGTTCACGTCCCCGATACCGACACCCATGCCCAGCCCATAGGCAATCGCGGACTCGTCACCGGGAATCGGCACCGCCGGGCTTTCGATGCGAAATCGTTCGATATCCACCCGACCGGCGCCATCCGACTGGAATGCGGCTGCATAGGCGTCGAAATCGTAGCGCCGCACGGTGGCCGTTTGCGTGCCGGCCGCTGGCGACTCGACGACCTGAAGCGTGGTAGTTCGCAGCACCTGCAGGCCATCGAACCAATCGGTAAAGCTCACCTCGCCGCCCCCGGCAATGTCCACGTCGAGATCCCGGCCGTCCCGCCGTAGCTCGATGTCGCGAACCGTCAGGCCACCGCCGAGCGACAGCACGAGATGGGCGCTCGGCCGGCTCTCGATACAGTCACGCCCGTCGCCCCGGTTGTAGGCGACCGTTGCCCCTTCGGTGTCGACCGAAAGCGCGTCATCGCCAGCGCCGCCGATCAGAAGATCGTAGCCAGCGGTCGCTGACAATTGATCGTTGCCCGCACCGCCGTGGACCAGATCATTGCTCGTCGTGTTGCGCAGATGCGGCACCAGGATCGCGAGCGCGGACCCGATCGTGAGCGGAATGCCCGGCGCGATGGTGGTGGAGAGTATCCGGTCGAAATCGCCGGACTGCACGTACTCCCGGATGCGCGGGCCGAGTTGTCTCATGACCGTCGCAAGAGTTCCCAGCGGTCCCGCGCGGGTTACGGTGTGGGTCGACACGATGCCACCGTCACCCGTCAGCACATCATCTCCCGGACCGCCGTCCACCACGTCGTTTCCGTCGCTGCCTTGCAGCGTGTCGTCACCCGCCCCGCCCGACAGCAACCCGCGATGCCCGGGTGCGTCCACACGCACGATGGGCTCGGGAATCACCTCCGGCTCATGCCAGATGAAGGTTCCCTCGCCGGTGGACCAGGTGATTTCAACGGTGTTGTCCCAGAACAGCAACGGCATCGTGGCGGAGCCATCGGGACGAACCGCGTCCTTCAGCCGCAGCAACGTGTGTCCTTCGAGAACGAAGACGAGATCGTTGCGATCTTGCGAGATGAGCGGAACGTCCATGGGACGCAGCAGTTCTTCTCCGGTCAACTTGAATCGCACCGCCTCCGCCTGACCGGGTGTCAGCACGTGCTCGGGGCTCCCCGGCCCGATCTCCACCGTGTTCATCTGCGCCAACGCTCGCTCCCGCGCGGCGCGGGCCGTCCAGATAGTCCCATCGGTGAACTCGTAGCGCTCGATCCCTTCCCCTTCTGCCAACTCGCCGCCCGAGAACAACGCGTTGCCCGAGTCGGTGCTTCGAATCGTCGAGTAGTCCCCCACCACGCGGAGACCGTCGCCGTCATTCCACCGAAGCTCCAGCAACGTGCGGTCGACACCGTAAAAGTCCGGACCCCGAACCAGCTTCGCCTGCACCGTCGACGGCAGAATGCCGGGACCGAACAACACCCGATCGGCCGACACGGCGCCGGACGAGATGGCCTCGTCGGAATCGATGCCGAACTCCCGCTCCAGCGGCGCGACCATGTCGCCGTGGAGCCACTGCGCCAACGTGCCCGGAACGCCGCCCGCCCAATCGTGGCTCAGGGTTCCGCGATCGTCGATCAGATCGAAGCCGTGACCCGATTCGATGACATAGATGTCCGTCTGCTCATCGCCGCGCATGATGTCGTCGCCGGCGCCGCCGATCAGCACGTCGCGCTGATAGGTTCCGTTCAAAAAATCGTTGCCGGCACCCGCATCGATGA
>JAHCKV010000085.1 GCA_026125595.1 Burkholderiales bacterium
CGAGCGCGAGCGCCGTGATGATCGCTTCGATGCCGCCGGTGGCGCCCAACGCGTGTCCGGTGAGTCCCTTGGTGGAACTGGCGGCAACCGCGCCACCGAGTTCGCCGTACACCGCGAGATCTTCCGACGCGTCGTTGCTGCGGCTGCCGGTGCCGTGCAGATTGACGTAGTCGACGTCGACGGGGTTGCGTCCGGCGGCGACCAGTGCTGCGCGCAGGGCCCGCCGGGCACCGGCGCCTTCGGGATGCGGGGTCGACATGTGATAGGCATCGCTACTTTCGCCGACCCCCGTGAGTCGAATGCGAGCCGGTGCGGCACTCACCGGTTCGAGCAGCACGAACGCCGCGCCTTCCGCGATCGAAATGCCGTCGCGGTGCCTATCCCACGGCCGGCACGGCCGCGGCGCCGTCAAACCCAGCGATGCGAAGCCGTACAACGTCGTGAGGCACAGCGAATCGACGCCGCCGACCACTGCCGCGTCCACGATGCCGGCAGCGATGGCGCGCGCGGCATTGCCGAACACTTTCGCGCTGGAGGCGCACGCTGCCGACACGACCACGGAAGGACCGGTGACCCCCAGCGACCGCCGCACGAAATCCGCCAGCGAGAACGTGTTGTGGGTTTCGGCATAGTGGAATCCGGCGGGCAGCGCGCCGTCGGGCGATCGTTGCCGGTACGCGAGTTCGGTCTGCAGGATGCCCGATGTGCTGGTGCCGACGAACACGCCGATCCGCGCGGCGCCGATCCGTGCTTTCGTCGCTTCGACGCGCGCCGCGAAATCGTCGGTGTGCAGCGCCATCTGCGCGAGCCGGTTGTTGCGGCAATCGTAGGCCGCCAGTGACGCCGGCAGCACGACGTCGTCGACGCCCGGCACCTGGCCGATCCACGTGTCCAGTTGCACGGTCTCGAACGTGCAAGGCGCGAGTCCGGAGCGGCCGGCGACGAGCGCACGCAGCGTCGCGGCGCGACCGGCGCCGAGGCAGGTGACGATCGAACAGGCGGAGAAGGCGAGGGGCTGGGACACGGCGGGTCACGGCCGGCGAAGACCGGCGATGGCGCCGATGGTAGCAAAGCTGCCGTCGCTCACGGGTCCGGGCCGAGCATCGGTGCCGCCTGATCCAGCAGCGCGTGCCACAGCGTGGTCCACGTGGTCCAGTCGTGGCCGCCGGTGCAGGTGCGGACGCGCTCCGGCGGCAGCGCCTCGGTCAGAATCCGGATCCACGGCGCGAACCGGTCGTCGTCGCCGAGCCCGACGAAGATCGGGGGAGCACGATCCGGTTCGGCGACACGCCGTGCCAGCCACGACAGCATCCGGTGGTCGGCGTCCGTGGCGTCGATCGGCGGGAAGCCGTGGTTCCAGCCGCCGGCGGCCCGGATGGCCTTGATGTCCGGGCGCGCGCCGAGATACGGCGCCACGAGCAGCAGCCCGGAGATGCCGTCGCCGGATTGCGCGGCGTAGCGCAGGCTGCCGAATCCTCCCAACGAAACGCCGGCCAGCCAGAGTCGACGATAGCCCGCGGCGCGGGCCGGTTCGATGACGCCCGTCTCGAGATCGTCGAGCACGGTGCCGTGGGTGTACCGATCGACATCGGCGTCCACGGCGACCGGGTCGACGCCCGGCAGGCGCCGGCGCACCGCATCGATCCAGCCGTGCGTGACGAAGGCTTCCGCGGAGGCGCGCGCCGGCGGCAGCAGGATCAGCAGCGTGCGGCCGCGCGCATCGGCAGCCGGTTCACCGAAGCAACGCATCATCGCGCGCGCGACAGTGCCGCCGCGAACAGCAGCGACAACGCCGCGCCGACGGCGACGGTGGTGCCGATCGCGGACAGCACCGGCACGTGCGACAGGCCCAGCAATCCGAACCCGAGCACCGTGGAACCATTCGCGGCCAGCAGCGACAGCGCGGTGCGGTCCGCGGCCGGATCGGCGGCCAGCGTCCGATCGAAGAACAGCGTGTAGTTCGAGCCGACGGCCACCGACAGCAGCAGGCCGATCAGATGGAACAGCGTCAGCGCCTGACCGGCCAGCAACAGGCCGGCAATGGTGCAGATCACGGCGGCCGCCAGCGGCACGCAGACCCGCAGCACGCGGCGCGGTGTGCGCAGCACGACGATCAGCAGCAGCAGCACGGCGGCGACACCCCATGCCGCAGCGCCGAGCGCCTCACGGCGGTATCCGGCGTAGAGCCGATCCGATTCCGCCTTGATGTCCAGCATCAGCACGTCCGGGTCGCCGAGGGCCGCGATGTCGTGCGCGACGGCATCGGCATCGTGCAGGCCCGACAGCGGCAGCAATGCCTGCCAGCCCCCGTCGCGGGGGGCGAGCAGACTGTCCAGTTGCAACGCGAGCGTCGTTCCGCTCCACGTGGCGGTGTCCAGCGGGGACGCCTGCCGTGCCGATTGCACCGCCGCGATGAACGGTTCGAACACGTTGGGCCGGAACGGCAAGCCGCGGGCGGCTTCGGCGAGACGATGGCGCAACGTGGGCTCATCGGGCAGTGCAGCGCGGCGCTCGGCCTGCAGCCGTTCGCTGGGCAGCAATCGCGCCGGTGAATCGTAGTGGTCCAGCGCACCGGACTGCGTCGCGGCGTCGAGCACGACCGCTGCCGATTCGGCCCCGCGCAGCACGGCTTCGCGGGAGGCGCCGCGTACCACCACGACATGGCGGACATCCGGCGCGCCGAGCAGATCGCGCAGCCGTTCGTCGCGCCGCAGATCGGCAGCCGGTATCGGGCTGAGCGCCGCGAGTTCGTCATTCCACGGCAAGTCGTGGCGGAGCCCGATCACGATCAGCGTGCCGGTTCCTGCTGCCAGTGCCAGCCACGGCACGATGCGCAGCCGGCGCGCGCGCGCGACGAGCCGTCCGGCATGGCGAGCCAGTGCCTCGACGCCGCGCAGCGTCACCACTGTCGGCAGCAACGCAGGCAACACGAAGCGGGTCGTCAGCAGTGCGGTCACCAGTCCGGCGATCGAGAACAGTCCCAGTTGCGACAATCCGGGAAAGTCCGACAGCAGCAATGCGGCGTAGCCGAACACCGAGGTCAGCATGCCGAGGCGCAGCGTCGGCCACAGCATCCGGAATGCGCGGCGCGGACCGCCTTCGCCGTCGGCACGCAACAGCAGATACAGTCCGTAATCGACGGCTTCGCCGATCAGCGTCGCGCCGAATCCGACGGTGATGCCGTGCACCTCGCCGAACACGAGCGCGACGGCGGCGAGACCGGCCGCGGCGCCGGTCGCCACCGGTACCAGTCCGAGCAGCGCCAGCCGCGGCGAGCGCAGCAAGGACAGCAGCAGGATCGCGATCGCGCCCGTCGCCAGCATCGAGAATCGGGTCGCGTCGCCGCGGATCGTGTCGCGCGTATCGACGGCGAACACGCCGGGGCCGGTCAGCTCGACTGCGAGATCGGTACCGCCGCGCAGCGGTTCGAACGCTGTGCGAATCGCGTCGATGGCCGCGGCCTGACCGTCGATGTCGAAGCCTGCAGCCCGCGTCTGCGCGAGCAGCACGACACGGTCGCCGGCGGCACTGCCCCACACACCTTCGACGCGTGCTGGCGTCCGTTTCGGCGTCAGCGCTTCGCCGACGCGCAGTGTCTCGCCGGTGGGGTCGGCGGCCACCAGACCGGCGACCCCGAAGCCGGCCGGCGAATCGAGCAGATCCATCGATTCGTGCAACGCCGCGCGCAGTCCTTCGGTGGAGAACCGTTCCGCGACGACGCCGGGGCTCAACGCGTACCGGTGTGCGAACACCGTGCGCTGATCGGCCTCCAGTCGGATCTGCTCACCGTTGCCGACGTGTGTGAATCGTGGATCCTGCGCGAGTGCCGTCGCCAGAGCGCGGCTTGCCGCCGCCAGCGCTTCGGGGCCGCCACCGTGAATGCCGATCAGGATCAGCCGCGACACCGCGCCGTCGCGCAACTGATCCACGAGCACCGCTTGCGCCGCGGTCGGTGTCCTGGGCAGGAATGCCGACAGATCCGTCGAGAATGGCGCGCGCCAGGCCGACAGCACCGCGACCAGCAAAAAGATCAACCAGCCTCCGATGATCGGCAGCCGTGCCGGTGCGGCGCGCGAGTCGTCGTTCATCGGATCGAGGCGGCGCACGCCGGGCGAGGCATCGTTCAGCGCGTCGCCGGCGCGATATCCATCACCGAACGATCCCCGTTGGCCTGATCGACGGCCACGCCGGTGACCGCGGTGCCTGCGCCGTCGATGCGGATGGCGCGGACGAAGCGACGCACGCGCGCGTCGATCGGGTCGAGGGACAGCAACCATTGCTTCCGGTCGCCCAGCAGCACGACGCGATAGTGTCGTTCGAGCGTCGTGCGGTCGCCGGCCAGCGTTGCGCGAAGGCCTTCGATCAGCGCGCGCAGTTCCGGCGCATCGTCGAGCCGGAAGCTGCGCTGCCGCGGCGGATCGCCGCGTTCGACCGTGACGGTGTCGCCGTCCAGCAGCAGACGTTCGGCCTTCGGCCGCTCGGTGCGCTTCTCCAGCCGCGCGGGTGCCTGATAGTGCAACGTGCCGGAGGACGCGAGCGGTCGATCGAGCAGTGACAGCGTGCGCGTCTCCGTGAACCGGGCCTGTGCGGTGCGCACCGTCGCCAGTTCACCCAGCAGCGAGTCGAGCGTCCAGGCCGGTGCCGCCATCGCCGCTGCCGTGAACAGGCAGCCGAGACCGAACAGGATGCCGCGCGGCGCGCGGCGCTCAAGCCCAGAAATCATGGAAGTTGAACCAGTTGAACGGTGCCGATCGTACGTGGTGTTCGAGGCGTGCGGCGAAGTGCGCCGCCAGCGTCGCGGCATCGACGTCCGGGGGCGTGCGTTCGAACACGATGTCGTACCGGTTGCCGCCGCGATGGATGCCGAACATCAGTACCACCGGTCGATCGAGTATCCGCGCGAGCCGGAACGGCCCCAGCGGGAACCGCACCGGCGCGCCGAGGAAATCCAGCGGGACGCCGGCTTCGTCGCCGAGCCGTCGATCGGCGAGCATGCCGACGAACGCACCGGCATCGAGGGCGTCACGGATTCGCAGCATCGATTGCGGTGTGCCGAGCGCGATGATCCGGAGACCGAGCGATGGATCGATGCTGCGCAGAACCGTGCCGATCCGGCGCGCGTTCGCCTCGTACATCGCGAGCCGCACATCGAGATCGGGCACGCGTCGTCCCATCGCGCGGATGCTCTCGAAGCTGCCGAAATGCGCGCCGACCAGGAAGCAGCCGCGTCCGGCGCCGAGCAGATCGGCGACGATGGCCTCGCCGGTGTATCGCAGATCGAGATCGTCGGTGCGGCCCAGCAGGAAGAACACCCGATCGAGGATCGTCGCTGCGAACGTATGGTGGTGCCGATACAGTTCGATCCAGCTCGCCTTGCGCCCGTTGACGCGGGCGAGGAACGCGGCCGACGCTTCACGGGCACCGGTCGAGCGCCACAGGAAGTACAGGCAGATCGGCGCCAGCAGGGCCCGCGCGGCCGTGCGTCCGAAGGTCTTCGCGAACCATGCGACACCGCGCAGTGCGAGCAGGTTGCTGCGCTCGGGCTGTTCGGTCCAGGCACGCGTGTCCGGCGTCATGGCGGCACGACGATCGACAGCGTGCCCGACACGACGCGTGTCGTGTGCACGAAACCTTCGAAGGCGATGGATGATCCGCGCGCGTCGAAGCGCAGTCGCACCTGCTGTCCGGGCAGCACGGCGGCGTGGAATTTCACGATCGGTGCCGACAGTTCGGCGGCCAGCGGCATGCCCGCATCGCACGCGGCGCGGATCACGAGATCCAGCAGCAGCGCACCGGGCAGGATCGGACGACCGGGGAAATGTCCGGCCGTTGCTGGATGATCGGCCGCGATCGCGATGACGGCATCGACGTTCATCGGGGCGATTCTTCGTCGCCGGCCAGCAATGCCAGCAGCTGCCGGCGTTGCAGCTTGCCGGTGGCATTGCGCGGCAGTCGATCGACCAGCCGCAGCGGCCTCGGCAGGAACACCGGATCGAGGCGCTCGCGCAGCGCTGCGAGAATCGCGTCGGCGGTCAGGCCGGGTGCCACGGCGATCGCCGAGAGTCGTGTGACGGTTCCGACGTTGCCGTCGTCGGGGATCACGAACACGCCGTCGGTCACGCCGGGCACGGCGTTGAGATGATGGTTCAGGTGACTCAATGAACTGCGCTTGCCCGCGATGTTGACCAGATCGGCAGCGCGCCCGTGCAGCAGGAACGTACCATCGGGGCGCAGATCGATCACATCCGCGAGCAGGACCCGACCCGGCACGTGGCCGCCGTCGATCCAGGTGCCTGCGTGGTCCTGCGTCATTCGCAGATCATCCATGGGGCGCCACGCCGGGTTCTCGGTGGTGCGGCGGGTGGCGATCTGCCCGGCCTCGCTGCAGCCGTAGATCTCGGCGAGCGGCGCGTCGAACTGTGTTTCGGCGCGGCGCGCGAGCGTGGTGTCCAGCGGTGCCGTGGCGCTCAGCAGCAGGTCGGCGGGCGGTGGCGCCACCGGGTCCTCGCACAGCGCACGCAGGTGGACCGGTGTCGTCACCAGCAGACGGGGCCGCGGCAGCCGGGCCAGCGCGTCGCGCACATCGGCCGGAAACAACGGCTTCGACGCGTCGAACGCGAAGCCCATCTGCAATGCCAGCAGCACGGTCGATTCGAGGCCGTAGGAGTGCTGGGCCGGTACCGTACCGAGGATCGACAGTCGCGACCGGTCGGTGAGGCCGAGCGCTGTTGCCTCGGCCCGGGCGCTGCGACACAGCGAACGCCAGGTCTTGCCGGTGCCGACCGGCGTGCCGGTGGTGCCCGACGTGAACAACACGACCGCCGGGTGGTCTGCGGCAATCCGCGGGACCGTGAAGCCGGGGGCGGGATCGGATCCGGTCGTGACGGCGACGATCGTGTCGGGGCCGTCGTGGCGTTCGGCTTCGTCGGTCAGCAGTGCCAACGCCCCCTGGTTCCGCAACGCTTCCAGCGTCACGGGCGTGCGGTCCGGCGGCAGCAGCACCGTGCGTTCGGCGACCAGCGCTGCGCCGAGGGCTACCGCGAACCGATACCGGTCGATGCACAGATTGAGCAGAGGCGCGGCGGGCAGACGGGCCGCGAGTGACATCACATCGGCAAGATACTGTCCCGCAGTGATGATCCATCCCCGATCGAACGCAAACGGCGTATCGGCGTTCCGATGCGCGAATAGCGGCTCGTCGGTGAGCATCCGGGTTCCGGCAGATTCAGTGCAACGATCCGGCGACACATCGAGACCCTGGCGGGTGCCGGACGACGCCAGCGTGGAGCCGCGTTGCGGTGCTGGCGGACGTCGCGCCATCTGCGCGCGTCGGAACTCGACGAAGGTCCGGATCAGGCCGGACGATGGCCCTCTCCCGGAGCGGGCCGGTGACGCAGGATATGGTCGGACAACGCGCGCAGCGACGCGAAGATGCGGACGTTCTCGGCATCGTCCGCCTTGATCTGCACGCCATAGCGCTTCGACGCCACCAGGGCGATCTCGAGGATGTCGATCGAGTCGAGGCCCAGGCCCTCCTTGTACAGCGGTGCTTCCGGCGCGATGTCCTGCGGCGCGATCTCGAGATTGAGCGCTTCGACGATGACCGCCGCGAGTTCGGCTTCGGCCGGGCTCTGCAGGGCGGTGGAGGCGAGGTTCGTCACGGTGTGCGGTGGGGAAGGATCGCGAGGGCGGCAAGTGTAGCGGCACCGCCTCTCGCGAAACAAGCTGTCTCCCGTGGAGTGGCAGCCTTACAATCGTCGGCCAGGAAAACGCCGGGCAACCGGCCCAGGCCCCGTATCTCCCGGCGAACCGGAAGCCCGTCGATGGATGTCGTGAATGCCGGCCGAACGCCTGCGACGGCGAACGCCTGCGATGTGCTGATCATCGGCGGAGGGCCGGCGGGCTCGACCGCCGCCGCCCTGCTCGCGCAACAGGGACGTCGCGTGATCGTGCTGGAGAAGGCGCACCATCCGCGGTTCCACATCGGCGAATCGCTGCTGCCGCTGAATCTGCCGTTGTTCGATCGTCTCGGTGTCCGCGACGAGATCGACCGCGTGTCGATCCGCAAGTACGGTGTCGAGTTCAACTCGCCGGCCCATCCCGCACCGGTGACGCTGGAATTCGCCGAAGCCTGGGATCCGGGATTTCCCCATGCCTACCAGGTACGACGCTCCGAGTTCGATCACATCCTGCTGCGCAACGCGGTCCGCTGCGGTGCCGATGTGCGCGAAGGTGTCCGGGCGACGCAGGTGCGCTTCGGTGACGATCGGCGTGTCGTCGTCGGTGCACGCACCGACGACGGTGCGACGATCGAGATCGACGCCCGGTTCCTGATCGATGCCAGCGGGCGCGACACGGTGCTCGCCACGCAGTTCGGCTGGAAACGCCGGAATCCCCGTCACGACAGCGCCGCGCTGTTCGGCCATTTCGAAGGGGCGCGCCGATTGTCCGGCCGCGCCGAAGGGCACATCAGCATCTTCTGGTTCGAACACGGCTGGTTCTGGTTCATCCCGCTGGCCGACGGGATGACGAGCATCGGTGCCGTCTGCGGCTCGCGTTATTTGCGATCGCGCACGAAGGACGTCGAGACGTTCTTTCGGGACACCATCGCGCTGTGTCCGCAATTGGTGGAACGGCTCGACGGCGCACGACTCGTCGCACCGCCCACGGCCACCGGCAACTATTCCTACGACTCGAGCCGCGCATCCGGGCGCAACTATCTGATGCTCGGCGATGCATTCGCGTTCATCGATCCGGTGTTTTCGTCCGGCGTGTTCCTCGCGATGAACAGTGCATTCGTCGGTGCGGACGTGGTCGCCACCTGCCTCGACCGACCGGCGGAGGCCGACGCTGCGCTGCGCCGGTTCGATCGCACGATGACGCGCGGGCCGCGCGTGTTCTCGTGGTTCATCTATCGGGTCACGACACCGGCGATGCGCGAGCTGTTCATGCATCCGCGCAACCTTTTCGGCGTCAAGGCAGCGGTACTGTCCGTGCTCGCGGGCGACATCTTTCGCGGCACGCCGATCGGATCCCGGTTGCTGCTGTTCCGGGCGATCTACTATGCCGGTTGCGTGCTGGATTTCCGTCGCACGTGGGTGGCGTGGCGTCGTCGCCGCCGCCGCTTGCACGAAGCCGCGCAGACGTCTGGTGCCGTCTGACATCGATCCGGCAACCGCCGACATCCCTCACCGCAGGAACCGAATCCCATGGCCCGATCCGAACGGTCCGAGTCTTCGACGCTGGCCCCGCATCCGCCGTTGACCCGCTACTACGCCGACGAGTCGGCGCGCACACAATGGGTCCGCGGCGTGTTCGACCGGACCGCCGGCGACTACGACCGCGTCGAGCGGATGATGGCGTTCGGCAGTGGTGCCTGGTATCGCCGGCAGGCACTGCTGCGGGCAGGGGTGCAGCGGGGACAACGGGTGGTGGACGTCGGCATCGGGACCGGGCTGGTGGCGCGCGAGATCGCCGCCATCGTCGGAGATCCGTCGCGGGTCACCGGTGTCGACCCGAGCGTCGGCATGCTGGCCGCGGCGCAGGTGCCGGCCGGCGTTCGATTGCTGGAGGGGCGCGCCGAAGCGCTTCCGCTGCCGGACCAGGTGGCCGATTGCGTGACGATGGGCTATGCGTTGCGCCACATCGGCGATCTGGCGGCCGCGTTCCGCGAGTTCGAGCGGGTGCTGGTGCCGGGCGGGCGTGTGCTGGTGCTGGAGATCACGCGGCCCCGGGGCCGGTTGCGCATGGCGCTGCTGAAGGCCTACATGCGCGGCGTCGTGCCGGCGGTGTCGTGGTTCGTCGCGCGCCATCGCGACATGCCGATGCTGATGCGTTACTACTGGGACACCATCGAGACCTGCATTCCACCGGATCAGGTGATGGCGGCGCTGACCGCCGCGGGCTTCGTCGGCGTCGAGCGGCACGTCGAACTGGGCATCTTCTCCGAATACCGCGCGGTCAAGCCGGGCTGAGCTGCGCCACGTGCAGCACGTTCGCGAACGGCGTGCCTCGCTCCATCGGCACCGCATGCACGCTGAAGCCTTCGCGAGCCAGCAGCATGCTCCAGTCTTCCGGCGATCGGAAATGAAGTCCCTCCGCGCCGTAGCCGCGGATCCGGCTCACGACACCGTCGACCCGCTTC
>JAHCKV010000086.1 GCA_026125595.1 Burkholderiales bacterium
CGGCGCCGGCACGGCCGATGGCCCGAACCGAGGCCGGAATTTCCATCCCGTGCAGATCCTGCGAGCGAACGAGGATCGCGTCCGGCTGCTCGACCGACTTGCCATGCGCATAGCGCTCGGCCGGCAGTCCGGACAATCCGTGCTGCGAGATGCTGTTCAGCGTCAGGACGCGGAACTCAGCCATTCGTGCGCTCGAATTCGCGCATGTAGTCGGCCAGCGCCTGAACGCCTTCGAGCGGCATCGCGTTGTAGATGGAAGCGCGCATGCCACCGACGGAGCGATGTCCCTTCAATTGCAGCAGGCCGGCGACCTTGGCGCCCTTCAGGAACAGATCGTCGAGTGACTCGTCGCGCAGGCGGAACGGGATGTTCATCAACGACCGGTCGGCGATCGCGACCGGGTTGGAATAGAAATCCGTGCCGTCGATCAGGTCATACAGCAACCGCGCCTTCGCCCGGTTGCGCCGCTCCATTTCCGGCAGCCCGCCGATGCCCTTCAGCCACTCGAACACGAGCCCGGCGATGTAGACCCCATAGGTCGGAGGCGTGTTGACCATCGACTCACCGTCCGCCATCACCTTGTAGTCGAGCAGCGTCGGCACCGAAGCCGCGGCCCGGCCGAGCAGATCTTCGCGCACGATCACCAGCGTCAGTCCGGCCGGACCGATATTCTTCTGGGCACCGGCGTAGATCAGGCCGAAACGCGACACATCCATCGAACGCGACAGGATGTGGGACGACATGTCCGCGACCAGCGGCACGTCGCCGGTCTGCGGTATCGCGTGAAACTCGACACCGCCGATGGTTTCGTTCGTCGTGACGTGAACATAGGCCGCCTTCGGATCGCGTTGCCATGTATCGAAGGCCGGCACGTACGAGAAATTGGCATCGGCGGCACTGGCGACGACATTGACCTGCCCGACCTTCTTCGCTTCGGCGATGGCCTTCTTGGCCCACTCGCCGGTGTGCACATAGTCCGCCCGGCCGCCCTCGCCCATCAGGTTGAGGGGCACCATCGCGAACTGCAGCGTCGCGCCGCCCTGCAGGAACAGCACTTTGTAGTTCGCCGGAATGCCCATCAACGCGCGGAGATCGGCCTCCGCGTCGGCGATGATCGATTCGAACTCCTTGCCGCGATGACTCATCTCCATCACGGACATGCCCGAGCCGCGCCAATCGAGCATCTCGGCCGCCGCGCGCTCCAGCACGGGCTCCGGCAACACCGCCGGTCCGGCACTGAAATTCCACGGTCGGGCCATCATGGCGTGCCCTCCGGATCCGGATCAGCCTCCCCGGAAGCCGGATCGTCGCCCGGCGCCACGATCGTCCCGTCGTCGGATTCGACGATGGTGTCGTCATCGCTCTCGACGACCCGCTCAAGCCCGGCGAGCTTCTCGCCCGGATCCAGATCGATCAGCGTGACACCCTGCGTGACGCGGCCCATCTCGCGGATCTCCGCGACGCGAGTCCGGATCAACACACCACCCGTGGTGATCAGCATCACCTCGTCGGTTGTGGACACCAGCCGCGCCGCGACGGCCCGGCCATTGCGCTCGCTGGTCTGGATCGAGATCGTGCCCTGCGTGCCACGACCGTGACGCGGGTAGTCGCCCACCGGCGTGCGCTTGCCGTAGCCGTTTTCGGTTGCAGTCAGCACCGTCTGCGAAGCATCGGCCGCAACCACCAGCGAGATCACGTGCTGGCCTTCGAGCAGCCGCATGCCACGCACGCCGCGGGCCCCGCGGCCCATCGGTCGGACATCCTGTTCGTCGAACCGCACCGCCTTGCCCGCGTCGGAGAACAGCATCACGTCGTGACGGCCGTCGGTGATGGCCGCGCCGACGAGAAAGTCGCCGTCATCGAGGTCGACCGCGATGATGCCGCTCGGCCGTGGCCGCGAGAAATCGGACAGCGGCGTCTTCTTGACCGTGCCGTTATCGGTGACCATGAACACGAAATGATCATCGTCGAACGCCTTGACCGGCAACGCGACGTTGATCTTCTCGCCTTCTTCCAGCGGAAACAGATTGACGACCGGCTTGCCGCGGCTGGCCCGCCCCCCCTGCGGCACCTCGTAGACCTTGATCCAGTAGACCCGACCACGGTTCGAGAAGCACAGGATGTAGTCGTGCGTGTTGGCGACGAACAGGTTGTCGATGAAATCGTCTTCCTTGGTCGCCGTGGCCTGCTTGCCGCGCCCGCCACGCTTCTGCGAGCGATAGTCCGCCAGCGGCTGCGCCTTGATGTAGCCGGTGTGCGACAGCGTGACCACCATGTCTTCCGGCGTGATCAAGTCCTCGATCCCGATGTCCTGGGTCGTGGTCACGATCTCGCTGCGGCGTTTGTCGCCGTACTGCGTCTTCATCTGCGTCAGTTCTTCGACGATGATGGCCTTGACGCGTTCCGGTTTCGCGAGGATGTCGAGCAAGTCGGAAATGGCATCCATCACGTCCTTGTACTCGGCCGTGATCTTGTCCTGCTCGAGTGCCGTGAGGCGCTGCAACTGCATTTCGAGAATGCGCTGCGCCTGTGCTTCGGAGAGCCGGTAGCCGTCAGGCTGCAAGCCGAACTCCCGCGCGAGGCCATCGGGGCGATAGCTCGCGGCATTGTCGGCGCCGGCACGCAGCAGCATCTCCTCGACGAGCGTCGAACGCCAAAGGCGCCCCATCAACTGGACGCGCGCCTCGGCCGGCGACGGTGCGGCCTTGATCAGCTCGATGATCTCGTCGACGTTCGACAACGCGACGGCGAGGCCTTCGAGGATATGACCGCGCTCCCGCGCCTTGCGCAGATCGTAGATCGTGCGGCGCGTGACGACCTCGCGACGATGCCGGATGAAGGCCTCGAGGAACTGCTTCAGGTTCAGCAGACGGGGCTGGCCATCGACCAGCGCCACCATGTTCATGCCGAAGCTGTCCTGCATCTGCGTTTCTTTGTACAGATTGTTCAGGACGACTTCCGGCACCTCGCCACGCTTCAGCTCGATCACCACCCGCATGCCGGACTTGTCCGACTCGTCGCGGATCTCCGAAATGCCTTCGAGCCTCTTCTCGCGCACCAGCTCGCCGATGCGGATCAGCAGCTGCGCCTTGTTCACCTGATAGGGCAGCTCGTCGACGATGATCGCCTGACGCTGGCCCTTTTCCATGTCTTCGAAATGCGCCCGTGCGCGGATCACGACCCGGCCCCGGCCGGTGCGATAGCCTTCGCGCACGCCGACGACGCCGTAGATGATCCCCTGCGTCGGGAAATCCGGTGCCGGGATGATCTCGATCAGATCGTCGACCGTCAGCGTCGGGTCGGCCAGCAACGCCAGACAACCGTCGACGACTTCTGTCAGGTTGTGCGGCGGAATGTTCGTCGCCATCCCGACCGCGATGCCCGACGAACCATTGATCAGCAGGTTCGGCACCTTCGACGGCAGAACCAGCGGTTCCTGCTCCTTGCCGTCGTAGTTCGGCCCGAAGTCGACGGTCTCCTTGTCGATGTCGGCGAGCAGCTCGGCGGTGATCCGGGCCAAGCGGCATTCGGTGTACCGCATGGCCGCAGCGTTGTCGCCGTCGACCGAACCGAAGTTGCCCTGCCCGTCGATCAGCGGATAGCGCAGGCTGAAGTCCTGCGCCATGCGCACCAGCGTGTCGTAGATCGCGTTGTCACCATGCGGATGGTATTTACCCATCACGTCACCGACGACGCGCGCGCACTTGACGTACGGACGGTTCCACTGAATGTTGGCTTCATGCATCGCGAACAGGATGCGGCGATGCACGGGCTTCAGTCCGTCACGGACATCGGGGAGCGCGCGGCCCACGATCACGCTCATCGCGTAATCCAGATAGGAGCGGCGCATCTCCTCTTCGAGACTGATCGGCAGGGTTTCTTTGGCGAACTGATCCATTACGGGTGTGTGTCCAGCAGATTCCGGCAGATGGTTGGGCCCAGTCGGCAGGCCCGCTTCCGCAGCCTGCTGCAGCTGCTCGGGAAGCCCTCGACGAAGCGCGGAATGTTAGCACGCGCACCTCTTCCGGGACCAGATTCGATGTCGTTTTCCGACGGGAAAGGTCCATGGATTCATAAGTGAATGTGCTATCCTCGGCGCTCTGTTCACCCGGAGCAACGTGCCTGCGTTGGGGGGTCCGGGAACGAAGGTTCGCATTTCCGAACAAACCATCAATCAACCCTCTCCAACGGTGACGCCATGCGATTCAGAATGAAGAAGACCCTCATCGGCGCAGCAGCTCTGTCTCTCTTTGCGCCGGTCGCCAATCACGCGCAGGTATCGAAGGGACCCTGGATCCACGACGGCTACAACCGCGCCACGAAAGACGGGCAAGGCAATACCTGCATCGCGGCAGGCGGTGCCGATCACGCGTTCGACTCCGCAGCGTGCACTGCAGCGCAGACCGAACTCGCCGCGACGCGGGCCGCGGAACGCGAATCCGCGGCGGCCGCGGCCGCCGCGAGTCGCGCGGCGATTCCGCCGCAAGGGCAATGGATTCACGATGGCTATGACCGCACGACCAAGGACGGTCAGGGCAACACCTGCATCGGCCGCTCGGGCGCCGACTTCGCCGCCGATTCCACCGGTTGCTCCGCCGCGCAGGCGGACCTCGCCGCCACCCGCGCCGCGGAACGCGATGCGGCCGCGGCAGCAGTGGCAGCCCGTGCCGCCAAGGAAGCGGCCGATCGCGACGCCTACCTGAACGATCTCGTGTCGAAGGAGCAACCCGGCTCGAAACTGCAACCGGGGCAAAAGGGCGACTACATCTACGACGGCAACGGTGTTGCGGTCCGTGACGGTTTCGGCAACAGCTGCATCAAGGAATCCGACTGGACCGTCGGCACCGCCACGGAAGAATGCGATCCGGATCTCTACAACCGCTGGCGCGCCCTGCAGGCGCCCGCCGCGGCCCCCGCATTGGCCGATCGCATCGAACAACCGCCACCCGAAGTGGATCAGCCGATCGAGCAGTCGCCACCCGCGCTGGCCGATCGCATCGAACAACCGCCGCCCGAAGTGCAACGCGCCGCGCCGGCGCCGGCCCCTGTGGCGGCACCCGCACCAGCGGCAGCCCCCGAAGGACCGAGCGGTATGGATTTCCCGGTCACCACATACGACGGCGGCACGTCGTTCGTGCCCGTTCCGGTACCGATCCCGCTGGGTAGCGGTGTCGACGAAGAAGTCGACGACGACGATGACGATGACGACGAAGTCGCAACGACCGATGATTCCAGCACGGTCGTCGCACCGGTGCCGGTGCCGCTCGCCAGCGACGACGATGACGACGAAGCGGAAGAAGAAGGCGACGACGAGGTGTACGAAGATGACGACGACACGTCGATGCTCGTCGCCCCCGTCCCGGTGCCGCTGACCGACGATACCGAAGCCGCCGAAGAGGAAGAAGCGGACGACGGTCCCGAGGAGATCTACGAGGAAGAGGAAGAAACGACGCCGGATGCGCTCGTGGCGCCGGTCCCCGTTCCGGTCCCGGCGCAGGAAGAAGAGGACGATGATGACGACGACGACGAGGAAGAAGTTCTTCCTGCGCCGGCGCCGGCACCCGCCCCTGCTGCGGTGCCTGCTCCCGCCCCCGCCCCCGCTCCTGTCGCACCGGCGCCGGTCAAACCCACCGCACTGCCGGTGACGGTCCAGGTCAGCAAGGACGGCCTCTTCGATTTCGACAAGGCCGACCTGAAATCCGACCTCATCATGAAGCTCGACGCCGTCGTCGACATGCTGATGGGCGCGAAGTACGACGCGGTCAACGTGGTCGGGTACACCGACCCGATCGGCTCCGCGAAGTACAACCTGAAGCTGTCGGAACGTCGCGCCGAAGCGGTCAAGGGTTACCTCGTGCGCAAGGGTGTCGATCCGTCGCGCATCAACACGGAAGGCAAGGGCGAGACCGATCTGCTGGTGACGTACGAAGATTGCCCGGGCCTGCGCAAGCAGAAGCTGATCGACTGCTTCGAACCCAACCGGCGTGTCGTGATCGACGCCGCGGCGACGAAGCCGGCGAAGTAAGCGGGTTCCGTAGCCGCGCCATCGCAGAGCCCTGCCCTGGCAGGGCTCTTTTTTTCCGTTGTACGAGACGAAAGGCGATCCATGATTTCCGACCGAATCGACGTGAACATCGCCGGCGGCCTGCAGGTGCCGCTGCCCCCCATGACCGCAGTGCGGCAGAAGTTCGATCCGTCGCATCTGGACGACGTCGCTGGTGCCGTACGTCGCGAGTTCACGCGCCCGGAAGTCCGCAACCTCGTAAAACCCGGTCAGTCGATCGCCGTTGGCTGCGGCAGTCGCGGCATCGCCAACATCGGCCTGATCGCGCGGACCGTCATCGCCGAACTGCAGGCTCTCGGCGCGAAGCCTTTCATCTTTCCGTGCATGGGGAGCCATGGCGCCGCAACCGCGGAAGGCCAAAAACATGTGCTGGAAACCTATGGCATCACCGAGGCCGCCACCGGCGTCCCCATCCGCGCGACGATGGATACCACCATCGTCGGACATCTCGATGACGGCACGCCGGTCCACATGGATCGCTTCGCCGCCGAAGCCGACGGCATCGTCGTGATCAACCGCATCAAGCCCCACACCGGTTTTCGCGGCGCAACCGAAAGCGGCCTGACCAAGATGCTCGCGATCGGCATCGGCAAGATCAAGGGCGCAGCGGCCTACCATGCCCACGGCATGGATTCGTTCCCGCATCTGCTGCCGAAAGTGCGTGACATCAATCTCGCGCAGCGCAATGTGCTGTTCGGCGTCGGCATCGTCGAGAACGCCTACGACGAAACGGCGCACATCGAGATTCTGCCCGGCGACACGCTGGCCCAGCGTGAACCCGCATTGCAAGCCATGGCCAAGGCCAACATGCCGCAGCTGTTCTTCGACGAGATCGACGTGCTCATCATCGACGAGATGGGCAAGAACATCTCCGGTGCCGGCTTCGACCCCAACATCACCGGCCGCAATCGCCGCAACGTGCAATGGTCGAACCAGCCGTTCGTGAAGAAGATCGTCGTGCTGGGTCTGACCAAGGTGAGCCACGGCAACGCCACCGGCGTCGGCTCGGCCGACGTCATCACGATGCGCCTCTATCGGGAACTGGACGTGGCCTCCACCTACGCCAACGTCATCACGTCCATGAACCTCGACAGCGCAGCGATCCCCATCATCATGAACACGGACCACGACGCCATCGCGCTGGCGGTGAAGACCGTGGTGCGTGTGAAACCCGAGAACTGCCGCATCGTCCGCATCCGCAACACGCTGCATCTGGGCGAGATCGAAGTCTCCGAGGCCCTGATGGCCGAAGTGCGTGGACGTCCCGACCGGTTCGAAGCCATGGCAGCCGCCCACGAGTGGTCGTTCGACGGCCAGGGCAACATCGCGCCGTTGCTCGGCACGGTCCACGCCGCTGCGTGAGGTCGCACTGACCGCCATGCCGACGGATTGCCTGATCGAACCGCGCTGGCTCGTGCCGGTGCGGCCGTCGGGCACCGTGTTCGAAGGGCACGCCGTCGCCATCGTCGACGGACGTATCGCAGCACTCGGGCCGACCGAGACCCTGCGGCGGCAGTACCCGGATCTGCCGCGCCGCGGACTCGCCGACCACGTATTGATCCCCGGCCTGGTCAACGCCCATACCCACGCCGCCATGAGCCTGATGCGCGGCCTGGCCGACGATCTGCCGCTGATGCAGTGGCTGCAGCAGCACATCTGGCCCGCGGAGGCACGCCACGTCGGTCCCGCGTTCGTGTTCGACGGCACGCTGCTCGCCGCGGCCGAGATGCTGCGCGGCGGCGTGACCTGCATGAACGACATGTATTTCTTCCCCGAGGACGTCGGCCGTGCCGCGCTCTCGGCCGGCATGCGCGCCGCACTCGGCTTGATCGTGATCGACTTTCCCACCGCGTACGCCACCGACGCCCAGGACTACCTCGCCAAAGGCATCGCCATGCGCGATGCGCTGAAACACGAAGAACGGTTGTCGTTCTGCATGGCACCCCACGCGCCCTATACGGTGGGCGACGCGACGCTCGAACGCGTCGTGATGCTGGCGGAGCAACTGCAGTTGCCGATCCACATGCATGTGCACGAGACCGTCGACGAGATCCGCGAACACGTCGCGCGGCATGCCGTCCGTCCGCTCGAACGAATGCGCCGCCTCGGCCTGCTGGGCCCTGGATTTCTCGGCGTGCACAGCGTGCATCTGGACGAAGACGAGATCGCGCTGTTCGCCGCCCACGGTTGCAGCGTGGCCCACTGCCCCGTGTCGAATCTCAAGCTCGCGAGCGGCATCGCACCGGTGGCGGCGCTGCTGGATGCCGGTGTCAACATCGCGTTGGGCACCGACGGTGCGGCCAGCAACAACCGGCTCGACCTGTTCCAGGAGATGCGCACCGCCGCACTGCTGGCCAAGGCGACGAGCGGCCGTGCCGACGCATTCGGCGCCCACCGCGCCCTCGAAGCCGCGACGCTGGGTGGTGCGATCGCCCTGGGCCTCGAAGCCGGGATCGGCTCCATCGAACCCGGCAAGGCCGCCGATCTGACGGCCGTGAATCTTTCGCGGCTCGAGCTCGCGCCCGTCTACGATCCGGTATCGCACCTCGTCTACGCGGCCGGCCGCGAGGACGTGACCGATGTCTGGGTCGGCGGAGAACCGGTACTGACCGACCGCATGCTGACGCGCATCGACGAAACTGAACTGCTGGCCCGCGCGCGCCACTGGCAGACGACGCTGGCCGCACCGACGAATTGAATCCGAGACCCTTCCCATGAACGCCGATCCCGCCGAACTGGAGAAATTCAGCGCCCTCGCCCACCGCTGGTGGGATCCGGAGAGCGAGTTCAAACCGCTGCACGCGATCAATCCGCTGCGCCTCGATCTGGTGGACCGCAAGGCCGGTCTCGCCGGCAAGCGTGTGCTGGACGTCGGCTGCGGCGGCGGCATCCTCGCGGAATCGATGGCACTGCGGGGTGCGAACGTCACCGGCATCGATCTTTCGGAGAAGGCATTGCGGGTGGCCGAACTGCATCGGCTCGAATCGGGGGCCGAGCTGGAATACCGGCATGCGGCCGTCGAAGCCGTGGCGGCGGCCGAGCCCGCCATCTACGACATCGTGACCTGCATGGAGATGCTGGAGCACGTGCCCGATCCGGCCATGGTGGTCGAAGCCTGCGCGACTGCGGCGAAGCCCGGTGCGTGGCTGTTTTTCTCGACGCTGAATCGCAACCCGAAGTCGTATCTGTTCGCGATTGTCGGTGCCGAGTACGTGCTGAACCTGCTGCCGAAGGGCACGCACGACTACACGAAGTTCATCCGCCCGTCGGAGCTGGCCGGCTTCTGTCGCGCCGCCGGCCTGCAGGTGGAGGGCTTCACCGGCATGACGTACAACCCGCTGACCCGCGTCTACGCACTGGGCCACGACACGTCGGTCAACTACATTCTCCACGCCCGCAAGCCCGCATGATCCGCGCCGTCCTGTTCGACCTCGACGGCACCTTGGCCGACACCGCCCCCGACCTCGCCGGCGCGCTGAACCGCATGCGCGAAGCCCGCAACCTGGAACCGCTGCCGCTGGAGCTGCTGCGCATCCACGTGTCGAACGGCGCCCGGGGCATGCTCGGCGCCGGCTTCGGCATCAAGCCGGGCGACGCCGATTTCATCGCGATGCGCGACGAGTTTCTCGACCGCTATCTGGCGGACCTGAAACGCGACAGCGAACTGTTCAGCGACATTCCGCCGCTGCTCGATGCGCTCGAAGACCGCGGCTACATCTGGGGCGTGGTCACCAACAAGCAGGAGCGCTACGCGCTGCCGCTGATCGACCTGCTGGAACTCACCCCGCGCGCCGCGTGCGTGGTGTGCGGCGACACGACGCCCCACGCCAAGCCGCATCCGGCGCCGTTGCTCGAAGCCGCCAAGCGCATCGCCGTCGATCCGGCCCACTGCATCTACGTGGGTGACGACCAGCGCGATGTCGTCGCCGCCCACGCGGCGGGCATGGGCTCGGTCGCGGCGGCCTACGGCTATCTCGGCGACGAGATCCCCCTCGACGAATGGGGTGCCCACCACCGCATCGAGCGCCCGCTCGAACTCTTGAATCTGCTCC